>CAIWHS010000209.1 GCA_903912515.1 uncultured Planctomycetaceae bacterium | reverse complement strand
CGCCCAAACGGCTGATCTCCCTCAACTGACGGGATGTTTCTATTTGCTGTTTTTCAGTTTCAGTCAGAGCGGGCTTGGAAACCTTGGGCTTGGATAGTGTTGAAGCCCCTTCCAACGGGTCCGTCATCCTTGTAGAGGCAAGACCGCTACGCTTTTTGGCGACTTGATCCAAAAGCACCGTCCGCCTTTTTTCCGGAATTGCCTGTTCGCCTTGAATTATTTTATCTGCTGCATCCAATGCCAAACGGGCTTTTTCGGGATCTTTACGATACCATTCATCATATTCACGAATTTGTTCGCGAAATAGCGATTCAGCTCTTGCTTGAGATACAGCTAACCTGGCTTGGGCTTCTTTGAGGGGGTCTTTCGATGCCAAATCTTGGCAAAGGGATTGGGAAACCTCTGAAGTTACAAGTAATATGGCAACAAAATAAACGCATTGCCGCATGACCCATCCTCCCTGATGGTAATTTTACTAGTGGAATCCTACTTCACTTTTGTAAGTTCAGTTTGCAATTTAGGTAATAGGTCAAACATTTTTTACCGGAAAAATCGGAAAAGACGAAATCAGTATGCGGTACTAAAACACTAATCTAATTTTTCTGCCCATGTAATGAGACGATCCCTAACTTCCCCCAACAAAAAGATGGAACCAGCAACACAAAGGCCTGAATCCTTGTCTAATTCCGGCAGCACCCTATCCAATGCATCACTAGGACTGTTATGAATCGTCACATGAGGGTCGCCTTCAGCTCCTACTCCTACTGCAAGCGGAAGATGTTTTTTTACCTCCTCGGGCTCCATTGCTCTTTGGCCCAAAGTGTACTTAGTTAAATGGATCTCATCGAAGTACTGAGCAAGCAAGGCAAGCATTTCGCCAACCGATTTATCTCGACTTACCGCAAATAATAATTTCTTTTTTCCGCTAACCGGCCAATGCCTTAACATTTCAACCAACGCCTCAATTGAGGCAACATTATGCGCAGCATCAACAACAATCCATGGTTTTTTGCAAAGCGTCTCGATTCGTCCAGGCCAGTTTACATCTGACAATCCTTGATAAACTGCCGCTTCAGGAATCTCGGTCCCACGAATCTTCAACTGATCGACAACACCCAATACCAATGCTGCATTTTTGGCCTGATGATTGCCAGACAAGCCAACTTGCACGGAATCTCTTTCGCAAACTGGCGTTTTAATGTGACATTCCACTCGGTCCCAAACAATTGCGGGTTCAGGCCTATCGTCAGCCCAAACCTGAATCTCTTTCCCCAATTCCCACTGAGGGGCCCCGTTTAATCGCGCCACATTTCTTATAACCTGCTTTGGACCCGATTCTTCCACTCCAAATACAACTGGTATGCCCGGCTTAATTATTCCCGCCTTTTCATAGGCAATTTCCTCGAGAGTTTCACCAAGTACTTGGGTGTGATCAAGGCCTATTCCAGTAATCAAAGTAATAATTGGCTTACATACATTGGTCGCATCTAATCGCCCACCCAAACCAGTTTCAAGAATGACCCAATCAACCTGCCGGGACCGAAACAACAAAAATGCTGCAGTTGTGGCAACCTCGAAAAAAGAAGGGGGCTCTTTTAGCGCTGACTTGACGCCGCTTTGAACACGCAAAATATAACCACCAAGCTCCGTTTTTGAAACCGGACAACCATTTATTTGAAAGCGTTCGGTCACATCCCTGATATGCGGTGAAACAAATAACCCGGTCAGCCAACCACTCTTTCTCAAAATTGATTCCAGCATGGCGCAGCAGGACCCCTTCCCTTTGGTCCCTGCAACATGAATTATTCTCAAACCGTCTTGGGGGTTACCCAGATTCGCCAATAAAGCTCGCATGCGCTCTAATTTCAAATCTTCTGGAAGAGCAGATTTTCTTTCATAATCAATTAAGCTGTCCCAATAAGCTTGGGCTTGAGACCAAACACTTTCTAAATCCCTATCTGCCACCTCGTACCCCCAGTTGGGCTTAGCTTGATGGGCCACAAAAGAAATATATTGCCACATCCATCCCAAACCAGCTTATTCATCTAGGATTGGCATACACAATTGCCTGAGGAAAGCCTCACATTTATCTCCGGTGACTCCCGCAATCTCAGAAGCCACTTCTCTGGATGAACGCGACTCAGAGGCGGTTGCCAATATTCTGGGTAAGGCATAAAGCAATTTAAATGTTTCCATTCCAACAGGCTCAATCCTGACATGGTGGCCGAGTTTTTCCATTTCCTGCCACACTTGCCGACTTTTGCCCTGAAGCGAAAGATCGTCGTCGGGCCTTAGCAATATCAGGTGATCGACCATTGAAGGTTCAAATTGAAGGCTCAACAGCTTGGTGGTCAAATCCTTTAATTTACCTTGCCCCCTACCGAGGAACAGTCCCACTCCGACGCGCCAAGGCTTGCCCCCTTGGCAAGTCCAATGGCCAATTGCTATTACTCCGTAAGTTGGATGGTCACCAAAATCAAATCCCTCCACCACATGCTGCAGTCGCCATGGTCCGACTCGAACCCCATGATCATTAACCAAGCGGAGGATTAACCCGAGTCCTGCTTGAAGTTCTCTGGTTGCGCCGGCAATCGCTCCATCAGAGTGAAGTTGGCGAGCCGCCGACCTCATTTCTAAATCCCAGAGGTCAACGATTGCCCCGGATAGGTGGTTCCCCATAGTAAGGGCCGTCGGCTCCACAGCTTGTAATTCACAAACAGACCGAACATTCACTTCCTGAGGCAACTTGTCCAAACGGGAAGTTCCATCAATCACTAACCGATTAAGCAGTAGTTCAGAAGATACACTAGGAGTATCAGGCCCTTTCCGCTCCAAAGGCAGCAAAGGACTTATCTCTGCAGGGCTTATGTAAGCATTTTCAGCTTGCTGCCTCGAAGACTCCGCTTCACCAAAAACAATGGCATCAAACATTTGGCGAAATTGCTGCAACATGTCACGCAAAGTTGCTTCGGTTCGGGCAATTCGGTCTATTTGCTCAGGCTGAAAAGGAAAACAGGATGGTAAAAACGAAAAACATCCATGGGTTGAGTGCAAACCTTTCAACCGAGCTTCCACAACCATTCGAACCAGTTCAGGAGGCGGAGGGTCCAACCGCAAAGCTTGGACAGTCCCTTGGCCTGGCAAATGTACCGGGTTGGTCAAACGGTCTCGCATGTACCCATCCAGAGACGGGACAAACCTGTTCCACAAACCTCTCTCGGCAAATAACAAGAACCCAATTCCCTGCAACTGGTGCATGCACTGGACTATTCCTGCAAAAAAGCTTTCAGCGACTTTGTGAACATCCTCGCCTCGCCTTGCAAGTAACAGGTCCTCTAACTGGTCAAAAGCAACAAAAACAGGCACCCGCACTTCTCTTAAAACACCTAAAAGCGCTTTAAATAACGAAAGAACCAAATCCTGGCGACTTGGTCGAACATGAAAATCCAACTCGGCAAAACCATAAGTTAGAAAACTTGCCAGTTCTGACTCGTCCCCACCAAGAACGGCTTGGGTAAAACCGCGAATCACTGCAGATCGCATCAAACCATGCGAGGAACGGCCACTTGATTGGGCAGCATGGTTGACAATCAATGCCAATGCCTTATCTTTGCCGATCCCTGCTTCCCCGCACCACCTTACTACAGTGCCGGGATTTAATACCCAATTTGCTCCTTGAGACAATTGGCCTGAAATCCAATTGCACCTTTCTTCCGCCTGCTGGCTACCTAGCCCCAGGCTTCTTAACCAGCGCCCCAACATTGGCGTTGGAAAGAGATCAATTTTCGCTTGAGGCGGCATCCCACTAAGTGCCTGCTCCAAAGTGCGGGCAACCACCTGCTCCCCTATAGCCAATAACGGCCTTTCCCGACCATGACGGCCCCCGCCAAGTAAAGTGTCTATAACCTGAAAAAAAAGGTACTCAAGGAAATCAGTATCCCTTTGATAAGAACCTGGCGTCACCAACAAATGAATTCCGTCGCTTTTTCCCGTTTCACCGTGCTTGATGGAATGCAATAAATGTGTTTTACCGGCGCCCTTGTTGCCCAGAATGGGCAGAACCTCGGCTGGGGAGGCATGCTGTGACCTGAATTGGTCTATTAAACCCAAAAGCAATGCTCTTTCTCTGGCATATAGTTGGGGCACATGAAACCGTCCACAGGAATCGTCATCACTGTTTCGGGCAAAATGATTGCGAAACGGATTCCCTAAATGGCGAAAAACATCCATCGCTTCTTTGTAGGCGACTGGGTCAAGATCACTAGTCGATTCAAACACTTTTCCCATGAATCCGCCCTCCTGGCGATTTCCTGCCAACGATTTGGCATGATGATCCTGAATTAACTAATCAACCTGGAGCCGAACTGGCGTAATAAGTCACCTCATGACCCACAAGCAACGCCATAGCCGGCTCCGGAATGCTGTAAAGTGTCCCGGTCCAAGGATGAAGTAAAATTTTCCCTGCAAAATGAAGTTTTCGAATGACATCTTGAAACGTTCCAGAAGTTAGCTTTCGCCCTAATTTCTCTTCAACCTCCCTATACAGAACGGGCAATTCTATGTCACAACTGCCATTTTCAGATACAGATTGTTTTTGAATTGCTGCTGTTAAAACTGCCAATATTTCATTCTCCACGCTGATAACTAATTCGATCTCCCGCGACCCATCCATCGGATCGCCCAAAATTGCCTTCAAAGCAACCGTTAGTTGATCCAATCTGGCAATATTTTCTTTGACCTTGGAAACCAAAGCACGGTCCTGGTCCTTCCATTGCTCAAGGTGCCGCAAGAAGTCATTGATTACCGGCGCTCCCTGCTCCCGAAGCCACTGAAAACCTTGGGTAGTTACTTGATGAGTTGCACCTTCCTCCCCAACATTTCCATCCATTAGACCCATTTCCGAAATAAAGGAAGCGGCATCCCGCCCATTTTGGTTGTTGGGAAATAAGCCATTTTTTGCATTTTTTACTGAACTTGCGGGCATACCCAAAACGGCAGAGCTTAAACCCTGACGAACAAGTTCAAAAACCGGTGGCCTCACATTGGGCTCCCGAATCGAATGGGAAATTTAGGGTGAATAGACAAGAAACAACCCGGTCTGGCGGGACTAAGTGTTTCATATCCTCAAATTACTTATCGGATATCGGGCATGCGGGCCTGAACGGCGGTGCGGATTTGATCAATCTGGAGGCCAAATCCGTCCAATAAATCGATGGGATTTTGGTAAACCCTTAGCATTTCCTTACATTTTAGTTTCACAAAACCATTGTTAACCAGCGTTTGCATCCAATCCAGTAGCCCGGAATAAAATCCAGTCCCATCCAGCAGTGCAACCGGTTTTTGGTGAATTCCTAATTGGGCCCAGGTAAGAATTTCAAAAAGCTCATCCAAAGTTCCAAATCCACCAGGCAATGCCACAAAGGCATCCGCCTGATCGGCCATTATTGCTTTCCTTTCATGCATAGTCTGGGTAATCACCAACTCTGTCAGCCCACCGTGGGCCAATTCCTTGTTCACCAAGGCTTGTGGTATCACCCCCAAAGCTTCACCACCTTTTTCCAAAACTGCATCAGCCAGTGCACCCATCAACCCAACATGACCGGCACCAAAAACAAGGCGAATATTCCTCTCAGCCATCAAGAAACCCAAAGTTCTAGCTTCATTGTCAAACTCAGGAGAGTTGCCAATCCTTGATCCACAAAATACCGCTAGACTCCAAACCCGTTTTTCTTTTACTGATCCATTCTGTTTCATTTTGAAATTTCCTTGCTTTTGCATGGGAAATGAATGGCTACCCTAGTACCTATTTCCGGGTTGGATTTGATTTCCAAACGGGCCCCCATCTGCTCCATGGTTGATGACAGAAAAGCCAAACCCAATCCCATTCCGGAACTTGCCCCGTGAACTAATGCGTTGTTTTGCTTCGTGGTATATCCTGGCTTCAAACAGTTTTCAAGTATTTCAGGTGACATACCCTGCCCGTTGTCTTTAACAATTAGGCTTGGCCCTTCTTGGCCTTCCGATCCACTAACCCTAATACCTATTTTACCCCTCCAGCCGCACACCCTTAAAAGAGACTCCTTTTGTTGAACAGCCCCTTGGCTTTGAGCATGTGCCTCCTTCAACATCCGACTCCGGCGCTCAAAAACAGCATCCCGAGAATTGACCAGCAGATTCTCAAGAGCTTGCGCCAAATGGGAATCATCTGCCCAAACCAACCATGGCCCACCCCGAGGATTCTCCCCTTCCGAATCGACATCGCAACTGACATCAATTTGCCAACGCTGGTCTGCCAAATCTTTCCAGATGGCATGCACTGACTTAGCCAACTTATCCAATTCAACTAATCTAGGCTGGTATTGACCTGGATCTCTTCTAAGCGCCTGAAGGGTTTGACGAACCCGATCGCTAACTTGGCCAAGCAACCGTTTCAACTCCAGAAGCCGATTGCCTTGCACGTTTTCATCCAAAACCACTTTGGATGACTCATAGCGAATACAGTCATCAACCAGCCTACCCGGGGGCAAAAGAAGATTTTGCAAATTATGGGCATACGCACCGGCAACCACCTGAAGGCTTTTCAAGATCTGGTCCTGCTGCTCCAACCGGTTTTGCAAAAGTTCTGCTTCTGCAGCCAATTTCTCCTCCCTTGCATGGAAAACTTCAGCCGCAGCCTCCAGTTGTGATTCCCTAATTTTGCGTTTTTCCTTTCGGCTCAACGCCCGTTGCCTGATACTCCAGCCCAACCAAAAAATGGAAGCACCCAAAACCACAGATGTAATGGCTAATGCCTTTCTGGCTCCCCTCCGGCGATCTTCTTCCTGGGCTCTTCTGACCTGGTAAGTCCTTAATTGCCCCTCCGCCCGAACTTTGGTACCACTCCCACCCGCCAAATCCACTAACCATTCCTTGGTTGCAGCCCCGAAAGGTCGGGGCAATCCCGAACTCCACTCAACTGCTTTTACATCCGGGTCATCAAATTCCACTGCAAGCCTATAGATGTTGGGAAATAACGGCAGTTGCTGATTGATTGTTATTGAGGTAGGAACTCCTAACGCATCCAAAAACTCCAACAAGTCTTCGCGAGCTTCTCTTTCTTCCTGCGTCGCTTGATTTCTGCGCGCCAGTTCCTGAACCCTCCTGGCTAAACCCACTAAATCCGCTTGGCCAATTCGAGCCTCGTTAAACCATTCCTCCATGATTCCACGCTCAAGGTCGGACTGTTCAACTGGTACAAAAATTTTCGCATCCCGCCAAAAAAACATGATGCTCACCATGATCATGGCTGGAACAATCACGGCACCAAGGGCCACCTCCAGCCAAGAACGCCATTGGGGAACCACGAAGTCACGCAATCCCCCCCCATTGCCTTCACTTGATTCTGGAGTCATGGCCTACCAGCCTCCATCCTCAACAGCCTTTGTTTCCTTGAAAAGTTATCACCTTTACCTACCGAAATTACCCTAATTGTTGCGCCTGTTTTTGTTGGCTCTAGGTGAATCAAATGCTCCCCGGTACCGGGCATTCGATCCCCCATGGCATCAAAAAAGGGCCACCCATCCTCTTCAATATTCCCCCCCGCTTTAAACTGAAGCGAATATTTACCGACCCCTTCACCCTCAGAGAGATCCTGCTTCACTTTTAGCAGGCTAAAACCTTTCCTCAGGTTTTCGGAATAGATTTTTGGTCCTTCTGGCAATGGAACCCAGGTGGCTAAAATAGCCCCAGCAACATTCCCCCAAAGCAACAAATCGTCTGTACTGTTGCTTTGCCATTTATTTTCAACAGAAGGATTGGGTTTAAAACCAGCCAAAAAACAGGCAGGATCCTGATGGCTAAAAAACACCAACTCAAAAGGCAAATCCTCCAACGGCCACAAAAGCCTTTGGTCGCGAAAAACCCTATTGAATCCGGGAGTATCACCAAAAGCCACCAAAGGCAGATCCTTGGGGTTATTGGTCGGAAGGCGCCTAGCCAAAGCACCCAGAAAACGCCTGCATGGATCCGCCTGACCTCCCATCACAATCCACGGCCTACCTAATTTCCGACTCTCACCTAACTCACTTGCAAAATCGTTTGCGGCTTTAAGCTCATGACGGTTAGGGTTTTCCATCGCAGCCACACCAGACCTGATCCGAATGGGGTTGCCCCAAATTTGCCCTTTCCAATTCTCCTGCGATTCAAATGCGGATCGGAATGAATCCAACACATCCACTCCATAGGGATCATCCTCCCAAACAACCATGGCTGGCGATGAAGGGGCAATAGGTTGGTATAAATCTCGCACATAGCGCGTCACAACTTCGGCAATTCGGCGGTTGTTAAACCCAAAACGAAAGGTTCGTCCCGGATAAACCTTCATGAGTTGCTCATGCGATGGTAAATCTTCCGTTTGCGCAACTTTTCCGCCGTCGAGGTTAACCATTCCGGATTGAACGGTGTCTGCGGTGGCAGTTTGTAAGAGCAGCAGAGGCCTCTTATCCTCCGCAAGCCCCTCTGAATAAATCCGCATTGCTTTTGCCAAACGCATTGCTGATTCCGTGGTCGATCCGCCAATCACCGCCAAAATTCGACCACTTTCCCCGATTTCCCCGGCCAGTAAATCACCCATTGCGCCAGTTTCCATGGCCCATCTCCAGCGAAGGGTTTTATCCCCCACTTTCAAGACCACCTCTGGCACCAATCCTTGATTGTCAGGAACCGCTTGGCTTAGATCCAGTTCGCCCAAATTCCCCGCAAAGCCCTTCACTTCATTTTGAAGGGCCTGAACAAAACGCTGCCAAGAAACCATGGAGGTGGGGGGGGCCAACCAAAGAATGTAGCGATCCTGTGACATGTCCACTGGATCTTGAATCCACCAATATCCCATAAAACTGGCTAAAAACGAAATAAAAATGCCAAAACCAAACCTTTGATAAATGCTCAGTGAATGCATGAAGAGGCACCTGAAAGAAGAAGGCTCAGCATTGACTATGCTAACGGTCTTTGGGTTCGTATCCTTACTGTTGATGATGTTTGTGTCAGTTTGAAAGCACACATTCAGCCATGGTTTTAAATTTGTCAGGCTTTTAGGACGAGGAACTTCACCGTCGTGAACGGCTCAATACCCGAACTTCCCCTCACTGTGGTCATTTTCGGTGCATCCGGTGACCTAACAGCCCGAAAACTGGTTCCATCTTTGTACCGCCTTTATGTTAAAGGCAGGCTACCTACTAATCTCCAAATCGTTGGAGTATCGCGGACCCCTCTTTCACACCATGAATTTTGCCAAAGAATGGAAAGATCCGTTCGTGAATTCGCCAACAAAGAATGGTCACCCGAAATATGGGCCACATTTTCTAAGACTATTTTCTACACCCCTGGTGATGGCGCAAGTGATGGTGGTCTGACGAATCTTGAAAAGTTCTTGGTCGAAAGGGAAGCGCCATCCAAAGGCGGGGCCCGACTTTACTATTTCTCCGTATCACCGGAGCTATACGAAGGAATTTTAAAGCGCCTTGATTCGGCTGGTTTTCTTGAGGAGCAGAGCGCCGAAAAATGGCGCCGGCTGGTTGTCGAAAAACCCTTTGGCAAAAACTTGGAAAGCGCAAAAACACTCAACTTGGCTATGGGGCGGTATTTACGCGAGGACCAAATTTATCGAATTGATCACTACCTTGCCAAAGAGAATGTTCAAAACCTTTTAGTTTTCCGTTTCGCTAACACCATTTTTGAGCCTCTTTGGAACCACAGCTACATCGACCATGTTCAACTGACCGTTGCCGAATCAGTTTTAGTTGGAAACCGTGGTGACTACTACGATCAAGCTGGCGTAATCCGCGATATGTTCCAAAATCATCTGCTTCAAGTTTTAACCGTAATGACCATGGAGGCACCATCTAAATATAGCGCAGACCTACTTCGGAATGAAAAAGTCAAGGTATTAGAAGCGATAACAATTCCGACTGTGGAAGAAGCCAGTAACCAAATAGCACTTGGCCAGTACCAAGGCTATCTAGAAGAAAAAGGTGTACCAAAAAACAGCAAAACACCAACCTTCGCATCCATAAAGCTAGATATCGACAACTGGAGATGGCGCGGCGTGCCTTTCTATCTGCGATCCGGAAAAGGGATGCGGAACAGGGCCAGCGAAATTCTTATCCAGTTTCGCTGCCCTCCCCACCTGATGTTTCCCCTCCCTCCCGGTTCATCACTTCAATGCAACAGACTTGCGGTTTGTATACAGCCAGATGAAGGAATTCACCTTAATTTTCAAACAAAAGTACCTGATCAAGAAAAGCTGGTGCTTAAGCCAGCTGACATGGAATTTACCTACGGAAAAGCCTATTCCTCCTTTTCAATCCCCGAGTCTTACGAACGACTTCTCCTAGATGCCATTTTGGGTGATGCCTCCCTGTTTATGCGAAGTGATGAAATCGAAAGATCATGGGCAATCATGGATCCCTTCATTCAGGCTTACGAGCAGGCCAACGGTATTTGCCCGCAATCCTATCCAATAGGCTCAATGGGACCGGAGAATTCCGAGGCGCTCCTTGCAAAAACCGGGCGTGAATGGATTCCGCTATATGCCGAGCGAAATACCTAAGCTTCTTCCAAAAATATCCCATTAACAATCCAAGCCGCCTCAATGGTTCAGCGAACCTTGCCTTGCACTTTTTATTCATTAAAGACTAAATTCAGGCCATTCTGAAACGGGTGCCTTTGAGGCAAAGTTAATATGGAATTGCTGCAACTTGCCTTCAAAACACTGCATGAATTGGTGCAAGTTGACACTCTGCAAAGCTGGTTGGCAACCCACGGATTTTGGTTTTATGGATTAATTTTGCTTATTATTTTTTGTGAAACTGGGTTGGTGTTTGCACCTTTTCTCCCCGGCGATTCCTTGCTTTTTGCCATGGGAACCTTGGCTGCAATAAGCCCTGAAACATCTTTGCCTTTTTTGAATTTAGCAATGGTCTTGGCTGCAATATTCGGTGATGCAGTCAATTACGCAGTTGGTGCTTGGTTGGGCCCGAGGGTGTTTCGATGGGAAAAATCTCTACTCTTTAACCCGGCCCACTTGGAAAAATCACATCATTTCTTTTTAAAATACGGACCAAAAACCATCATTCTTGCCAGATTTGCCCCTATTGTCCGGACTTTTGCACCGTTTCTAGCCGGAATCGGCAAAATGCATTATGGCACATTTGCCATGTACAACTGCATCGGAGCAATTGCATGGGTTGGCTCATGTACTTTGGCGGGATATTTTTTAGGTAATTTTGAAATAGTGAAAAAGAATTTTGAAATTGCAATTTTGGCTGTGATTGTCTTGTCCTTCTTGCCTTTGGTTTACGAAGCCATTTCTTCGCGAAAACCAGCTGACAAAACAATCCCTTCCCAAAACCTATAAAATTCCGAATCAAAAACCTTCCCTTTTTTACTCGCCACACCCCAAAAATTTTTAGGTATTATAAATAATGAAATTAAAAGGGATGGGGTGAGCGTATGGATTTTCTAATTCCCTATATCGGGACAATAATTGTTCTCACCACGTTCGCAGTGGTTGTCTTTTTTGCTGCATTTTTTCAGCGGATCGCATGCGGTATTTGCGGGGAAGGGTTAACTACCTTCGCAAAATCAATTTTAATCGCAGCCGCAACACTTCTTCTCACCTACCTGGCATGGGATCTTTCCGGATTCGCCTTAGTCCGTTTTAGCAAAGAAGCATTTAGGGCTGAATACCGTGAGTTGGTTCATAGTTTAACCTACTCCACTTGGTTCAGGATGCCCCTCAATTTAAAAGTGGACGCTGTTGCTTGGGTCCCGATGGTTAACAAAGTGCCATACATTTTCGCCCTTTGTACTGCCGGAATCTGCACGGTTATTGGCTTGACGGTCACTTTCCGCATGGGATTAATCATTTTAATCCTACAAGCCACCATGACAATGACCACATTTGCGGTACTTAATTTCCTACTGGGATTTGGTTCGCATTTTCTAATCCAGCGCTTTCCCAAGGAAGCGGCGATGGTGCAGCAAAAAATCATTTCATTCACCAGACCGGTTGCCGGCCAGCATGGCCACACCACACCCACGGGCGAAAAACTGGAAGACATCAAACATGCTAAATTTCGCAAAGACTTGGAAAAACATATAAGCCCCAGTGGCTCAAATCCCACCAATAAACCAAACATAGCACCTGACTTAGGCTCTCCTTCCAACGAAACAGAAACCTCCAAATCAGTAAATTCTCCTTCGGGCGCAGGATCCATCTTCGCGGCTTTTTATGACCATTACCTCCAAGTAAGTGGCCTTTCGGCACCTTATCTTGAAAAAATAAACAAAAATTTAGCCCCTATTTCATCGCTTCTGCCCTCTAACCTTAGCCATTTCCTTGAGAGCGGTGGCTGGTGGATATTTATCGGCTTGGCTAATTTTTTGATTATTTGGTGGTTGGGAAAGGTTATCAATCGATTCCGTAAAGTGCTGAAAAAGCCTAAAAAATCGGTCCGAAACAAACCAAAGTCAATTGAACCAATCAAACTAGCCGAATTGACACCTAGCATCAATTCACCAGGAAAAACCTATCTGACAATCAAAAACATCCCCTGCAGAATCAGGGTCTTCGTCATGAGTCCGGCTGGGAGCGATTCTGGGGAGTTGCACTTCTCAATGGCAGAAGCAGTTGCTGATCACATCAAACCCGGCTTAGGAACAATTGTGGATCACGATTACCCATTAATTGAGATTTGGAATCGCCAGTACAGCTCTTCTGGTTTTCCCTTTACGTTTTTCTCCAAAGTCATTTCTCCCGATTCCAAAGGCACTTATTCCAGCTGGGCTCAGGTGGCCGGCACAGTTTCCCTCGGCAAGTTCAATGTCCATGTGGGAATGGCGCTGGAGTTCATGGAAAAAAACAATGTTGGCAAATTGGAAATACAATCCGACAAATGGCTCGATTTATTGGATGTCCGCAAATCTGGCTGAGATTCACCTGTTTTTGGATTGTTTGGACAACCAATCGTTCAGAAAATAACCACCGACCGCACCTAGACCCAAGGCTATCACCGGAACAATATCTCCAATTAACCAAAGACCAACAAGTAAGACTGCCACAGACGCTAAGGCGCCAACAGCCAAAAAGACCAACTCTCTTGGCAAAATTCCCAATTTCTTTAGGATTTCATCGGTTTTGGATGAAATCCAATCAATTTCTTCTGGCAAAAACTCAGAAGCCTCCATTTCGGCTTTACCAGAAGATTCGGGGCTGTGTTTCGGTATGACAATTTCATTCAAATTGTCATTTGCATTCGTGTTGGCTTCCGCTTCTTCGGTTGCAATTAGAATTCGCAATGCCTTCGCAGCAACTTTAGCACTCTCAAACCTGATCTCTGGATCCACATCTGCCAACTGGTCAACAAAATCAGCGACTAGCTCTGACACATCCGGTACCAAGGATCGAACTGATTCACTTTTGCCAAGTGAAGCTTCTTTCCCAGTGATTGCATGAAACATGGCTCGCCCGATTTGCAAAACCTGACTGCCTTTTGCAGAAAGATTTTCATCACTATCACTCTCCAAAATTCCCGACGAAAACCCTGTGCCTATCAGCTTCACAACTCTCGCATCGCCCTTTGAATTTTCCGAAGCCAAATATATAGATCCCAGGGTTATTTCCCCAACTGGTAAACCAGCTTCTTGTAATGCTTGAACAGCACCAAGAACGTAGGCAAAAATCCGGCAGGCTTTATGGGCATCGATTTTCCCTTTCTTATTCAAAATGGCCCCAAGAGTGGCACCATCCCACCACTCCCGAACAATAAAGAATCTTCCATTTTCAACACCGCTCGAAATTACTCTCTGAAAATGACTGCTCTCAAACATGCTGGCCTTTTCAACCATCCCTTTGAAGAAATCCTGACTTTCTTTTGTCTTCAAAGCATCTAACTTTGCAAAATGAATATTCACTGGGCGGTTCAGAGGGTCACT
>CAIWHS010000208.1 GCA_903912515.1 uncultured Planctomycetaceae bacterium | reverse complement strand
TAAGATTATGCGCGCTATTTTTTGTCTTTTGGCCTTGGCGATGGGGCAGACCATCCTATGGGGTGCCGATTGGCCAACCGTTTCCACCGTGGAGACCCAGCCCCTGCTGGCCCAGGTGCAACGGTTGGACCAAGCCCTGTCTTTCCTTGGCCAGCCCCTACCTGTAGAAACCCGAAAAGCACTGGCCTCGCTTAAGCCATCCGATGGCGAGAAGGCGGTGGCCGAGGTGCAGCGACTGCTGGATGGCCGCTGCCTGGCGGCGGTGGAAGTTAGTGCTGACGGGGTGAGCCGGGTCACCGCAGGATCGAAACCGGTGGAACTGGTGGAGCAGGGCTGGCGGGCCTGCCTGGTGAAGGTGATCAACAGGGCAGGCTCAACCGGCATGCTGCGGGCAGACAGTCCCAGTGCCCAACCAGTGCCCAACGGCCCAAAAGACAAGGTTGCCGAGCGCTGGATGATGCTGATGCCGCACACCGCCCAACCACTGCTGCCCAACCTGAGCGGATTGGGGCTAGAATATACCCTCGTACAGGTTTACAGTCGCGACGCGGGCGACCGCAAGGCTCTGATCGATTTCCGCGTAGAGGGTGGCGATGGGGATGGCAAAACCCACCTTGCCCGGGAATGGAAGTTCGCCAAGGGAACCGATGGATGGCAAGCCGACAACCAATGCGAGCTTGAGGCCAAAGACGGCAAACTGGTTGTACGCTCGCTGGGCGAAGATCCGTTCCTCACCGCCCCCGTGGTCACCCCCAAAGGCAAGTTGACTCTCCGTTTCTGGGCAAAATTCGACAAGGCCGGCATGGGCCAACTGTTCTGGTGGACGCGCAGCCGCGACCTGCCCGATGGAAGCCATCAGAAAACCTTCCAGTTCGAACCCGGAGGCAAAGAATATGCCATCGAGTTCCGCGCTGAGGACGAATTGGCGGGAGTGCGGCTGGACCCGGGTGGCGAAAAAGCGACCATCACCATAGATTGGATTCGCCTGAGCAGGGAAGACAAACCGGCAGGCCCGCATTCGCAAACCGAGGTTGCTTTCAGCGCCCGCCCCAGCGTGCCTGTCACCTTCAAGGTGGCTGAATTTGATGGCACCCCCTGCACCGCCGCCTTCCTGATTCGCGATGGCGAAGGGCGTGTTTATCCCGCCCAGGCAAAACGCCTCGCCCCTGACTTTTTCTTTCACCCCCAGGTTTACCGGGCCACAGGAGAGACTGTGCGGTTGCCAGCGGGCAAGTATGCGGTGCTGTGCTCGCGGGGCCCAGAATCAATTCCGGAAGCGAAGGAATTGGTGGTGGGTGAACAACCTGTCACCTTCAGCTACAGCGTGAAGCGCTGGATCGACCCGAGCCTCCAGGGTTGGTGGAGCGGCGACCACCATATCCACGCTGCGGGATGCCTGCACTATGAGAACCCCACCGAGGGAGTTGAGCCCTCCGACATGATGCGCCATGTGCTGGGCGAAGACCTGAAGGTGGGTTGCTGCCTCACCTGGGGGCCATGCTTTGACTACCAGAAGCGATTCTTCACCGGCAAACCGGACAACGTTTCCAAATACCCATACCTGCTGCGGTATGACGTGGAGGTGAGCGGCTTCGGCTCGCACGCATCTGGCCACCTGAATTTGCTCAAGCTGAAAGACCAGATCTACCCGGGTGGCGAATCGAAAAAACACTGGCCCACTCTGGGCATGAACACTCTGCGCTGGGCCAAAAAGCAGGGAGGCATCACCGGGCCGGCCCACTCCGCTAATGGGCTCACCCGGTTTGTCGGCAGGATCGAGGAGGTGGAGGACGGACCGAATGGCTTGCCCAATTTCAACATTCCCGCCTTCGATGGCATCGGCGCCAATGAATACATTGTCGATGCCACCCACATGGTGCCGGGCCCCGATGGCAAGCCTGTGCCTGCTTTGGACTTTATCAGCGCCATGGACACCGACCGGGTCGCCGAGTGGAACATGTGGTACCACACGCTGAACTGCGGTTACCGAATCCGTGTGAGTGGCGAGACTGACTTCCCCTGCATCTCGGGCGACCGTGTGGGAATGGGCCGGGTGTATGTGAAGGTGCCGGGCAAACTGGATTTTGACCGGTGGGTCGATGGTATCCAAGAGGGACGCAGCTATGTCAGTGACGGCACCACCCACCTGATGGATTTCAAGGTAAATTACCCTCTAAACCTTCAGAGCACAGGTGGGCCCTCCCTAGAATTGGGCGAGGCAGGAAGCGAACTGAAGGTCCAGAAAGGCGATGCAGTCTCTTTCTCAGCCCAGGTTGCCGTTTACAAACCTGGCAAAAAAACCGTGCCACTCGAACTAATTATCAATGGCAAAGTCGCCCAAACCAAGGAGATCCCAGCCGATGGCAATTTGCAAAAAGTGCAATTCCTCACCCCCATCAAAGAGAGTTCCTGGGTTGCACTGCGGGTGTTCCCCGGAGCGCACACCAACCCCTTCTTTGTGCTGGTGAATAATCAGCCGATCCGCGCCAGCAAAGACAGCGCGCGCTGGTGCCTGGCCGGGGTGGAACAATGCTGGAAGATGAAGCAGCAAACCTACGCGGCGGCCGAGCAGGAGCAGGCCAGGGCCGATTACGACCACGCCCGGCGGGAATACAGCCGTATTCTGGCGGAATGCGAACGGTAACGCCCCCGGGCCTACCGGTAAACACAAAAGGGCCCGGCCAAAATAGCCGGGCCCCATGCATTTCAACCTTTTGAGGAATCTTCAATTAGAGCTGGGCGGGGGACCCTTGCCAGCTTCAGCGGCCTGCTTATCGAGGAACTGCTGGAAGGCCCGCTTCATCGTATTGAGGAACGGGGGTACCTGCTGGGCTGACATGAACACCCGGGCAGAAACAGCACTGCGTGGGTAGAAGGTGGCCAGAAAATCGAAAACAAAATCACTGGGGCTATGGGTGATCATCACAGCGTTGCTGTAAGTGCCGCTCAGCATTTCGTCAGGCAGCTTAAGCTGGCTGTATAGGTCGTCGATGGGGGTGGGTTTGGAACCAGCAGGAGGTGTGGGCAAGGGCGCGGGGGCGCCAAACTTTTGCTCGAACATGCCCATGTTCTCGTCCAGGGCACGGATAAAACTGGCCAAGGTCGGGGGGTTCATCACCACGCGGGTGGCCACTTTGGGCGGCTGAACCAATTGCTGCAAAAAATCGAGAATGAACTCGTTGGGCCCGTTCAGCAGCAACACGCCTGAGGCATGCACGCCTGGCGAAACCTTGTCCGGCACCCGGGCACTAACTTGCGAGAATTGCAAATCTTGCGTGATGGTTTCGGGAACCTTGGGGTCCTTGGGCTGCCCTGATGCTTCGTCGCTCATGTCTCACCTGTTAGCTCACTGGATCAGAATCCACCGGCCTGGGGCGACCCAAGCCAGTTCGTCATCACATCATTCTACGTTAACATCATACGGCAAAAGGGCCCACAAACAGCACGAAATGCCGATTTGATGGGCAAAAATGATTATTTTGCCGGGTTTTCCAGCACCTCAAGCTCCAACTTGCGAAAGCGCACCTCCAAGGGGCCACCCGAATGAACCTGCAAGCCAACCTGACCTTTGCGCGAGATTTTCTCGTCGGTCAGGTCAACGCATAGCTGGCCATTGATCCAAGTACGAACCCGCGGGCCGACCGCCTCAATCACATAGTCATTCCACTCCCCGGGCTTCACATGGCGCTCGCCAGATTCTTTCCACAGAAGGCCGCGGCCGCTCTCCTCATAGAGCTTGCCCCACCACCCCTTGCCCGCATCAGCCTGGGGGCCACGCATTTCGCCATCGGGCAATGGCTCGCTGCGAAATTGGATGCCGCTGTTCTCCTCGTTGGGTGTCAGCTTCACTTGCAGCTTGAGGCGGAAGTCTCGCAATTCCATATCCGACTTGAGGAAACTGTTGTTCTTTAGGCCAGTCGACTTAGCAACAATTTCACCGCCTGACTCCCCTTGCACAACGCTCCAGAGCTTCTGGTCGCCATTCCAGCCGGCAAGGTCTTTGCCGTTGAAAAACGCCTTGGCAGTTTCAACCGTTGCGAGAATTGGGGTCTGCGAGGGGTGACGCAGGTAGCCCAGCAGGTCGCGTAGCTGGCGATTGTCCAGATTGGCCACGAGGTTATCGGGCATCATGGACAAGTCAGAAGCCTTGCGATCTTCAATATCGGCCTTGGCCAGCGTGAGCGTCTCGTTAGCCCCGACCACGGTGAGGGTGTTGGGATTTTCGTCACGGATCATGCCCGTAAGAAAACGGCCGTTTTTCAGCTCGATCACCGTGGCTGCATACTCCTTGGGGATGACCGCGGAGGGATCGAGAATGTTCTCGAGGAGGTAATCGAGACTAGGCCGGTTGCTACCGGTCAAGTCTGGGCCCACCTTGCCGCCCGCCCCATACAGCGTGTGGCATTGGGCGCAAACCTTCTGGTAAAGATGGCGGCCATGAGCCAAATCCACCGGGCCTGGGGCTGAGGCTAATTTGCGTACCTGATTAATCTTTTGCAAGCGGTCAGCCGGCGTGGCACGGATGGCCCCCCAAGCCTTGGTAATACGATCCCGCAGCTTGGTGTCACCCACTGTGTGCAACTGGCGCACTGTTTCAGCCGGCACATCGGTGGTTTTCAATTGGTTCTTTTCCACCGCACC
This sequence comes from uncultured Planctomycetaceae bacterium, assembly GCA_903912515.1. GTDB lineage: Bacteria > Planctomycetota > Planctomycetia > Gemmatales > Gemmataceae > UBA6894. The sequence continues at coordinate 9,235 of CAIWHS010000208.1, read as the reverse complement.
CAGCAATTCAACCGCCCATGCCGGGCGGGCAGCCAAGGTGGCCACCACCTCGCGTTTGGCGGAGGCGTCCAGCTTGTCCCAGGAGGCCAGCAGTTTGCCTGGCACCTGATTATCGGATGTTGATGCCAAGGCGCGAATGGAAGCCAGCCGCAATTCGGTTGGACTGTCCGGATTGGCTACCACCTTCAGCGCCACCTCCGCAAGCGGGGGATGGGCCGCCGCGCGCAAGGCTTCCAGTGCCTGTAGTCGCGTCTGGGGCTTGGCTGAGGCATCAGCCGCGATGACTGTAAGTTTGTCCAAAGCCCGCTTGTCTCCAAACTGGGTGGCCAGCGACAAGGCGCGGTCTCGGGTAATTTCATCGTTTTGGGCCAAGGCCGCATCGAGTGCCTTGTCCCAGCCAGCCGGCGCCATCAGGCCTTTGCGGCCACGCAGGCCAATACTCATGCCCTCAATCATCGCTGGCAGTTTGGTACCGGAGGTTGGCAAAAAATTGGCTAAAGCGTTGAGCGCTGATTCAGTGGCTTCACCTGCCAAACGGCGGGCAACAAAACCCGGTAACGGGTCATAGCTGGAGGCGGCTATTTTTAGGGCCTTTGTCGGATCGAGCACTACCAACGGTTCCAGGGCGTACCAGATCATCAAAGGCAGGTTGAAATCACTCGCGTCCTCGGTGTGGGCCGCAAGGGGCTCCACCAGCGCCAGGCGAACTGGAGGTTCTTCACGAATGGCCAAGCTGGCTAACTCGCGCCGAACCACCGGTGAAGGGTCGGCCTTGGCCATTTCCACCAGCTTGGGAAGCAACACATCAGGGGTACCTGATTCGGTGGATAGACGAATCGCCCAGCCCCTCACATGGTCATCCTTGTCGGCCAGCAGTTTGGTCAACACCGCAGGTTCCAAACCACCAGTGGAATGCAAAGCCCAAAGGCCACGCAATCGTTTGAGCGGGTTTTGATGCTCGGTTGCCTGATCAGCCAGTTTGGCCCGCACCGCCGCGCCGGGCTTGCGCTCGGCTAGCAGGCGGCGGGCATGACGCACAAACCAGTCATTGTTGTGAGTTTGGTAGCCGGCAAGCTCGTCGTCCGTTGCTTTTGCGAGATCAACTTTTACCCTAGGAGTATCTTTATAGCTGATTTTGTAAACACGGCCGTTGGTGCGGTCGAAGGCCTTCACATCGCCGGTGTGGCAGGCTTGTTTGTCGTACCAATCGATCAGGTAAACATTGCCATCGGGCCCATAGCGAAAGTTGATGAATCGGGCCCAGGCGTCGTTGGCCATAAGAAAGTCAGGGCGGTGGCTGGCCACATAGCCCGAACCCTTGGGCACCAATTGTTCCACATTCAGGCGGCGTCCATGGATGTTGCCCAAAAAGAATTGGTTGTGATACTCGGCAGGCCATGTGCCACCCTGATAGATCATGGTGCCACAGTGGGCATGACCACCACCTGCGCTGTCAGAACGGTTGTTGCCACCGTGCGGGTTGGCGCCCACATAGTGCAGGTGATCGGCAATGGTGCCGATATCGGCATAGGTGTTGGGGTTAAAATGACTGCCCGCCTGGCGCAAATAACGGGCACCGGGAATCATGTGGAAAGCGTGGGGAATGACACACGCCTCAATGATCGCCTCGCCGTGCTGGTCGAAGTCGAGGCCCCATGGGTTGGAAGTGCCGTGCGAGACCACCTCGAACACTTGGCGGGTAGGGTGGTAGCGCCAGAGACCGGCATTGATGGCAACACGCTGAGCATCGGATGTGCCGGGCTTGCCCACGCGGCTATGCGTGAATATGCCATGACAACCCCACAGCCAACCGTCTGGGCCCCAGATAAATGTGTTGAGAGTCTCGTGGGTATCTTGCAGGCCCCAACCATCGAGCACCACTTTGGGCTCCCCGGCTGGCTTGTCACCGCTTGGGTCCAATGGCACAAAAAGCAATTCGGGAGCGGCGCCAATCCACACGCCGCCATGGCCCACTTCCAGACCGCTGACCAGATTGAGCCCTTCCATGAACACGGTGCGTTTGTCAAACTTGCCATCGCCATCAGCATCTTCCAAGATCAAAATACGATCTAAGCCTTTGCCCTTGGGCCGCTTCTGTGGGTAGCTGTAGGCCTCGGCAATCCACACCCTGCCCCGGTCATCCAGCGCCATGGCAACGGGCTGATTCACATCAGGTTCGCCGGCAAACAAACCGACCGAAAAACCCTCGGGCACAGTCATGGCCTTGGCTGCCTCTTCGGGAGGCAGGCCGGCGAATTTGTAGTTGTCAGCGGGTCCGGCCAGTTGGCGGGGCTTGCGGTCTTCGCCTTGGGGACGCCTGGTATGCAGTCGAAAATCATCGAAGTTGATATGGCCCCAATGCCCAGAATGGTCGTCCACCACCCGAACGCGCACCACCTTGTTTTGGTGTTTGGCCAAATCCACCACCACGCGCTTGAGGTTCTCCTCTTCAATACCGCTCGTGCGAAAGAGAACCGCACCGGTGCCGTTATCCACAATCTCTACCCGGGTTTCGGGGTTGGGGCCGCCACCTATCAAAAAACTAGCCCAGGGTTTGTCAATTTTAAAAGGCTCGCTGGTCAAAGTGCCGGTGGGCGGGTCTTGCAATTTCTCAAAGCCGCCCAGCCAAAAGCGGCCCTGGTGCTGGCTACTGCTGTCACCACGCCTTTTGGCGACCACGTCCCCCTCAATCGGTTGGCCACTAAATGCCTTACCCTCAGCTTTCCAGTCGCGCAAATCCCCGGTTTCAAAATCAAGATTGAGAACCCGGCCATCCAGACCCTTTGGTAATTCCCCGCCAATCGATCCACTAGCCGGCAACTGAGCCAGCCCGCCGGACAAAACAACGACTACAAAAAAAGTGGCAAATTGGAACATGGGAGGAAGCTCCAGGGCAAAAATCCGACAAGCCTACAGTTTCCCTTGCGAGGAACACTTTGGCAAGCGGGCAGGCCCGATTTTCGTCTGGTTTAATGAACTTAAACAGCCAATCACCTGGCTGTTTTCGAATGAAGGGTGGTATTTTGGCTCAAACAAGAGGACATAACCGTCTCGCCACCGTCCCGGTTTGTCCAGGAGGCGGAATATGTCAAGGTTTTTGAGGCCAAATTATGGAGGAAGGAAACAGAATTCTATGGGCGTACGGACTGGCTGGTTGCGGGTCATTTGAGATGCGCATTTATTCACCACAACCTAGCCACAAATTTTAATGCCTGCTAGGGTCTTTGAAACGCAGCACCAAACTGGTCAACAAAATTCCCGTTAAAAACATGCCCATTAGCACCGCCAGAGGGTATGACTTGGGTGACCGCCATTTGGCTTTACCAAAAAAGTTTTCGGCCATATCGAGTGTGTCAAATTCTGTCGCGGCTTTTTCCTTGCCGCCAACAGGTTCTTTTTCCTGGCTTGTAGGGGCCGGAATAATGGCACCCTTGGAATCGGCGATTTCCTTTTGCATTTCCTTTTTGATCTCACCCAAACGCTGTTCAATGCTCGCATTGGCCTTGCTGATCTGGTCTTTGGTTTTGGTCTCGGCATCTTTGGCCCGCTGCTCAAATCCGTCGCGCGCTTCCTTGAGCTTGCCTTCAATCTCCAAGCGCAAATTCGCCTCTGCTTCCTTGGTTTTTTTCTCAAAACCATCCATGACTTCTTTAAACTTTTTCTCCGTTTCGGTTTTGGCTTGGTCCTTCATTTCAAGGGCCTTGCGCTCCAGCTCCCCGCGGGCCTGCTTCTCGATTTGGAGGGCCTTTTCCTCGGCTTGCCTGGTCGCTTTGCGAATCTCTTCCTCCACCATAGCAGCGGCCTTTTTCAGCTCATCGTAAACCTTCTGGCGACCTGGCAAAATGAAGCGCCGGTTCGGCAAAGGATTTGACGGGTCTGCAGGAGGTGGCTCTTCCATTTGCACCAGGGTGGCACAAAGGACCAAAGGTAAACGCGATGCCTCGTCTGCTACCCGCATAACCCACTGGGGCGCACTTTCAGCCAAAAACTTGGTTGGGCTGAAATTCCAAGATTGCCGAGGCGGAATGATCTGATCGCCTGTATCGGGCTTTTTCCTCAGCACCCGCAGTTGTTCTCTTTTTTCCGCTTCAGGCAGCACCAACCCCTCAAACGCCCACCGGGATGGCATCGCAGCAGCGAGAGGTCGGGTTGGCGCTGGAAGGTCGCGCAGTTTGACCAAAATTCCACCCAACACAATCATGGGCAGCAGCATCAGGGGCAAAATGCCTGCAGCCCCCTCCACCGTGCGAAAAGTGGCCGAAATGAACAACCCAATGGCCCCACCCGCCAGCCCCGAGGCAAAAAGCACCACATACAAGTCCCACCACGAACTATGCAGATCGCAAAAAACAAATACAACCGATAACAGCAGGGCGCACTGAATGGCGCAAACCCCAACCAACACTGTCACCTTCGAGCCAATATAGGCTAATATCGACAGGCCCACCATCCGCTCGCGACGGTACACAGGCAATTCATTAACTATCTCCCTGGCGGTGCTCGAACAGCCAAAATAAATGGCCGCCAAGGCCATGACAAACATGGTGGTGGCCAGGTTCACCCCCACCTCGAACCAGTCTTCGCTGTTATCAGGATGCGACCTAAGCACTTTGGAAAAAACCGCACCAATTAGAAGGCCAACCAAAGGCGCCTGCAAAAACAGGATGACCGTGCTCCACAAATCGGCTGCCTTGATACTCAGGGCGCGCTTCACCAGCGTCGACCACTGGCTGAATAAGGCAACCGGGTGGGGCTTGTGCTCCTCCTGCGGCAGCGACAGTTTGGGCAGGGCGATTGTCCGCCTTTCCACCCAAATTGATTTTGCCACCGAGGCTTCCCACTCCGCAACCCATTCGGCAACCGGCCGGGCCGAAAGTCCCCGCAAAAGCCCCTCGGCATTTTTGGGAAGGCTGAAGCCCGGCTTGGGCGGCGGCTCAAAAAATTGCACCGCATCGGGCCAGGCACGGCCATACCATGCCAATCTGCCAACTTGGTCGGTTGAGGCATCCCGTGCGATCACTGCCACCGCGTCGAATTTTTGAAAAACCTCCAAGCTTGGCTGATGAATCGCCACCAGGATAGTCTTGCCTGAATCGGCCAAGGAACGCAGCAACTCTATCACCGACAGCGCGTCGGTACTGGAAAGGCCCGAGGTTGGCTCATCCAGCACCAGGATGGGTGGATCGGTGAGCAATTCCATCGCCAAATTGACACGCTTGCGCTGCCCGCCACTAATACCCCGCTTGCGTTGGTCGCCAATTCGCGTTTGCTCGGTGCCCTCCAGCCCAAGCTGGGATAACACCGTACGGATACGGTTCGAAATTTCTTCGTCGCCCATGTCCTTGGGCAGGCGCAGGCGCGCCGCATACCACAGGCCTTGCCAGACCGTCAGGTCTGCATGCAGGATGTCATCCTGCGGAACATGGCCTATCTTGCCCCTAAATAAGTCGTAATATTCATACAAGTCGTGGCCGCTGATCAGCACACGGCCGGCAGACGGGGCCACCTGCCCATTCAACACCGACAAAAGCACCGTTTTTCCAGAACCGCTCGGCCCCATGATGGCGACCAGCTCGCCCGGCTGCACCACCATGGAAACGCCTTCCAGCAGTCGCTGGCCGGCCCCGTTCACCGCCACGCCGTTTGCGACAATATCAAAGGCGTTGGGCTTCACCGGCTCCAGTGCCCGGCCATCTGGCGACAGTCGATAACCCTGGTCACCTATCTGCAAAAGCGTGCCCGGCTTTAATTCCACCGGGCCATCAATGCGGTGATCATCGACAAAGGTGCCGCTCATGCTGCCCAAGTCAGTGACTATCACCCGGCCTGCACGCAAAGTCACCTGGGCATGCCTGGCCGAGACCATAGGCTTGTCGATCAAAACTCCAGCATGCTTCGACCTGCCAAAAACCACCCGCACCGACTCGAACAGATGAATCACTTGATCGGAAGGAATTTGAGGCTGAGTACGCGCTATAGTTTCGCGAAGTGCGTTAATAGGCAGCGGCGATTCACCCAACACAATCGGATCATCTACCGCAATGCTTGCCTTGGAAACGGGATGCGGCGGATCACCCACAAAGGTGCCATTGCGGCTACCCAAGTCTTCGATCCAAATTTTGTCTTCTTCTACAGTGATTTTCGCGTGCCGCCCCGAGACACTAGGATGCTTGATCACAATGTCATTGGCGGGGTCCCTGCCAATGTAAATGATCCGCATTGAGAAACTCTCGGCGTAGACTGGTCCATGTGCCAGATCTCATCTTCTCTCAAAATGAAAAATTGTCAACTTGGGCAATATGGGCCAAAAGAGTCAAATCTTCCGTTCATCAAGGTTTGCAGGCAAAAATAGACATATAAATATATTTTTCTAAATCAATAAACTTTTTTAAAACAGCCCAAAATACCCATATTAACTAAGTTTGCCGCCCCACACCCTTGGCCTTGGCCCCGCCGGATGGGTTTGGCATTGTCGTCAGAAGAGTATCGTTTAATCCTTTTCGGGAGTTTTTTCCAAGGTATGGATGGCCAAATAGCCAAATCGCAATCGGCCAACAAACGCTGGCCCTTGGTGATCCTGTTGCTGGCGTTGATGCCCGTGACCGGTTGGGCGTGGTATGTCTGGGCTGGCGGGAACTTCCATGTGGTGAAGGCAGACCGCCTCTATCGCTGTTCCCAACCCAAAGGCGACAGGTTGCAAAATTTGGTCGCTGAGCACCAAATTAAAACCGTCATCAACTTGCGTGGATGCTGCGACCCGGTTGCCTGGTACCGCGACGAGGCGCGTACCATTCAAGAAATGGCTATCTCCCTGGAAGACATTTCCCTGTCAGCCCTCAGGCTGCCACCACCTGCCGCTCTGGCCAGACTGGTTGAACTGTTCGACCATGCAGAAGAGCCCCTGCTGATTCACTGCCACCAAGGGATAGATCGCACCGGCATGGCATGTGCCCTGTGGTTGCTTTTAAAAACCGATACCACCCTGCAAGAGGCGATCAAGCAACTGAACCCCTATTACGGCCACTTCCCTGTTGGTCGAACCGGGTGGATGGATGAATTTTTCTACCGCTACCGCCAGTGGCTGGCATCGCAAGGCAAACCCCACGAACCCGACTTGCTCCGCGAATGGCTCGCCCGGGTTTATTGCCCAGGGCCCATGCGGGCTGCTTTTATCTGGCAACAACCACCGCCTAACCGTGTGGAAGTCGGCAAGCCTTTCACGGCCCAAATCCGTTGCACCAACACCTCCAACGAAGCATGGACCATGCTGCCTGCTACCAATGCAGGCATTCACCTGATCTGGCGGTTACAAAATGACAGCCGAAAGGTGATAGCATCAGGACATGCGGGCCTTTTTGAGCGCACCGTCGAGCCGGGCGAAAGTGTGGACTTGCTCATCTCCTGCCCCCCTGTCGAAGAAATTGGCTCGCTGGTTTTGCGGGCCGGGATGGATAACCCCCAACACTCCACATTCGCCCAAGTGGGCAACGCCATCGCAGAGGCAACCATTGAAGTGGTTCCTAAGGGCAAGGCAAACGAATGAAACGCAGTTTCCGCTGGAAAACATGGCTTCGCGTGGGAGGCACTCTGGCCTTGGTTGGCTTTTTGGCCGCCCGGCTCAATTGGACAGAATTGGCCCAAGCCATCACCCATCTAAGTCCCATGGCATTTTGGGGGTCGGTCGGGGTTTTCTTAATGGCGCAGCTTGTCAGCACTGTCCGCTGGCGCCAACTGGCACTGGATGCCCAATTACATGCCGGTTTAGACCGTTTTGGCGTTTGGTATGCCGCAGGCATGTTCTGCAATCTGGTTTTGCCCACCTCCGTTGGGGGCGATGTGGTGCGTACTTGGTATTTGGCCCAACAAGCAGACGGACCGCTTGATGGCAGAACCCGCAGGGCCGCCACCAGCGTCTTACTAGACCGCGGCACCGGCCTCATGGTGCTCATCGCCCTGGCGGGTGTAGCCTCAATTCTTTGCCCCGTGGCTCTCACTCCACAAGTTACCTGGTTTCTATATGCGGTTTTGGCATGCACCGCTCTTGGCCTCGCAATAGGCCTCACTTCCAGCGGCTTTATTGGCCGCAAAGTGCCCAAGCTTGCCCCACTCATTAGCCAAGCATGGGACTTTGCCAGAAAACCCGGCTTGGTTGCCAGCTCGCTGGCACTTTCGGTACTTGTTCAGGTGGCTAGCGTGGTGCAAGTGGGACTGATTGGCAAAGGCTTGGGGCTCGATGTGCCATGGGCCGTTTATGGCTGTGTGGTACCTTTGGTAACCCTTTTGACCTTGCTCCCATTGAGCGTAAGCGGCATGGGGCTGCGTGAAGCTGGCTATGCAGCCTTATTGGCCGGTTTTGGTGTCACCGCCCCTCAGGCGGTGGCCCTAAGCCTTTTGGGATTCGCAGCCACCAGCTTGGTGGCCCTGTTGGGCCTACCCGTGATTATTTGGGGCGGCTGGCCCCGCGTGGGAACGGACAGTGGAACTCATTCCGCGCAAGCAGCCAACGAGTCAGCCGAACATTTGAAAACGGAAAAAATCGAGGGGATTTCAGCATGAACACGATCAACAGTTTTCACCCCGCCAATCAGGACCGAACCATGGGTAAAAAAATCTCGGTTGTCATCCCCATCAAAGAAGAGGAAGACAATCTGGGCCCACTGCACCAGCGCCTCACCGAGGCTTTGTCACCCGTGCTCGATCGGTCGAAACCCAATCCGGCCGGCGTGACTGACTATGAGATCGTCATTATCGATGACGGTAGCCGTGATCGTTCTTACGAAATACTCTGCGCCCAAGCAGCGTCTGATCCCAGGTGGAAGGTTGTGAAGTTGCGCCGCAACTTCGGACAAACCCCAGCCCTGCGAGCCGGCATCGACCACGCCACTGGCGATCTGATCGCCACCATGGATGGCGATTTGCAAAACGACCCGGCCGACATCCCCATGCTGCTGGAAAAATTTGCCGAAGGCTATGACGCTGTGTTCGGCGAGCGGGCCAATCGGCAGGATGCCTACCTGATCCGCAAGTTCCCTAGCAAAATCGCCAACTGGATTATCCGCAAAGTCACCGGGTCCACTACACGGGACATGGGTTGCACATTGCGTGTACTCGACGGGCAAATCGCCAGGGACTTGCCGCTCTATGGCGAGATGCACCGGTTCATCCCAGTGCTCTGCCAGATGCAGGGTGCCCGCATGATTCAGGTACCCGTGAAGCACCATGCCCGCACCGCAGG
>CAIWHS010000207.1 GCA_903912515.1 uncultured Planctomycetaceae bacterium | reverse complement strand
GGGTTGAGGCTGCGTCCGCGGCTCCAGCAGATTGCCGACCGCCACAGGGCGGTGTTGCAGATCGTCGAGGTGCCCCCGGGCCCGCCGGTGCTGAACACGCTGGTGGCCGAGGTGTATCCCAGGCCGGGCCAATCCTTTGAATCATTGCGGGCAGACACCGCGCACTTGCGGAAGCAGTTTGCCGCCGAGGCGGGAGTTGTGGATGTGGACGACACCTTCGAGGAGCAGCGGGATCGGCTGGTTTTCAAGGTGGATCGCGAGAAGGCCTCGCTCACGGGGATAAGCGTGGAGGAGATCGCCAACACCCTGCATGTGGGGCTGGATGGCATGACCCCGGGTGAGGGCAGTGTGCAGTATTTCCGCGCCGGGGCTGCCCATTTGCCCCGCGAACTGAACCCGCTGTCCATTTTGGTGGAGCTGCCTCAAGCCCAGCGGGGCGGGGTGGCGGACCTGACGAGGCTGGGGGTGAAAACGCCGGCCGGAAAGATTGTGCAGGTCGGTGAATTGGGTGCCTTTGAGCGTCTGCCGGCGGAGCAGGTGATCTACCACAAGAACCAGCGGCGGGTGGCGTTCGTGCAGGCCGACACGGCGGGCCGCACCCCGGCCGAGGCGGTGTTGGGCCTGATGTTCCAGCACGCCAAGGATCCATGTCCGAACGGTGCGGAAGTGGTATGGACGGGTGAGGGGGAATGGAAGATCACGCTGGATGTCTTCCGTGATCTGGGTCTGGCGTTCGGTGGTGCCATGCTGTTGATCTACATTTTGATGGTGCAGCAGACGGGCAGTTATCTGATACCGCTGGTGCAGATGATCTCCATCCCGCTGACCATCATCGGCATCATGCCCGGCTTCTGGCTGCTGAACTTGTACGTGGGCAACACCATCGGCGGGTACGCCAACCCGGTTTACTTCACCGCCACGGCGATGATCGGCATGATCGCGCTGGCCGGCATCGCGGACCGCAACGCGATCCTGCTGATCGATTTCATCCAGCATGTGCGGGCCCGGGGCGCCAGCCTGAAGGACGCGCTGGTGGAATCGGGGGCGGTGCGCATCCGTCCCATCCTGCTCACGGCTGGGGCCGCCATGCTGGGTGCCTGGCCCATCACGATGGACCCGGTCTTTTCAGGCCTGGCCTGGTCGCTCATTTTTGGCCTCGTGGTCAGCACAGCCTTCACGCTGGTGCTGGTGCCGGTGGTGTACCACATGCTGTATGAGGAAAAGCGTCCCTAGTAGTCTGTTCCAGGAGAACCGGTCATGGTCCAGTCCAGGCGATGGTTGGTGGTGTTGCTGTTCGCTGGCGCCCTGGTGGGACTGTCCATCGGGGGCAACAGCCTTGCCCAGCCCCCCGGCAAGGGCGGGATGGGCAAGGACAAGGGTTTTGGCAAAGGCAAGAACGATCCCTCCCACCAGGCAGACATGGAGGTGTTCCACTTCCTGATGGATCATCGGGAGAATATCCGGCGCACGATCCAGGATGTGCCCACGGGTGTGGAAACCGTCACCGAATCGGACAAGCCCGAGATCACCGAGAAGATCCGGGAGCATGTGGTGGCCATGCACAAGCGGGTGAAACAGGGCCGGGGAATCCATATGCGGGATCCGCTGTTCGCCGAGTTGTTCCGGGAATATGAAAAAATACGAATGACTTATGAGAAGACCGAAAAGGGCGTGAAGGTGAAGGAGACCTCGGACGATCCGAAGGTGGTCAAGCTGATCCAGGCGCACGCGCGTGTGGTGAGCAACTTCATCCAGAACGGCTACGAGGAGGTTCGCAAGAACCATCCGTTGCCCGGGGACCAGTGACTTCAGGATGACGGGGCGGGCCGGGACCTGCGCCATTTCACCCAGTAGGGTTGGAAAAAGAGCACAAGGCCGGTGAGCCAGAGGGCCAAAAGCATCCGCCGATGCCCTACGACGGATGATTGATCTCAATCATCGGTACGCGCTCGATGGCAGCGACCCGGCCTCGTATGGAGGCCTACTTTGGTGCCTTGGCCAATTTGATCGGCCGCACACT
>CAIWHS010000206.1 GCA_903912515.1 uncultured Planctomycetaceae bacterium | reverse complement strand
TGCCGCTGGAACAGATTTGCGCGACCATAGCCCGCGATACCGCACAGTTGACGCGGGATTAAACAGCCAACAAGCCTTAATTAATCGCGCAAGCGGGCCGTTTCAAGGCCGGCCCACTTGCGCGTTTTGGTTTTGCAGGTTGGCATTAATCCTGAGCTTTGAACAGACCGCTGTCCCATCGCTGATTTTTGACAGGGGCTAGAGCGGCGAGAACCTCATCGAGAAGCTCCCTGTTGACCGGAGTGGCCTCGGCAACCAGGTTGGATTCGACTTCGGCGGGGGTTTTCATCCCCACCAGGGTGGTGGCAATGCGGTTGTCCATCAGCGGGTATTGCATGGCAAGTTGCGCAAGGTCGGCGCCGTGCTTCTTGCAAACATCGGCGGCTTTACGGCAGGCGATTTTTACCGCCTCAGGGGCTGGATGCCAATCTTGCGGGCCAGCCATGGTGAGCAGCCCCATGCACATGGCACTAGCGTTGATGATGCCGGTGCCATGTTTTTGAGCAACCGGGATGAGATCGGTTTGCATGCCGTCGTCGAGCAGGGTGGCATGGCAATAACTGATGATGACATCGAGCTTGCAAGTTTCGATAGCTTGGGCCAGCAAACGAATGGGGTAACCAGTCATGCCTATGAAACGGCATTTGCCCTGTCGCTTTAGATCTTGAAGGGCATGGAATGTTTCGGTGAAAACCATGTCCAAATTGGGCTCGAACTCGATGTCGTGGGCCTGAAGGATATCGACATGGTCGGTTTGGAGGAGGCGAAGGGAAGTCTCGCAACTTTCCTTGATGTATTTGGCGGTGAAATTGAACTGGTCTTTGGCGATGCGGCCGCATTTGGTGGCCAGAACCACTTTATCGCGCCAGCCCCCCTTGAGACCTTTGCCCAGTATTTCCTCAGATTTGCCGCCGCCGTAGTAGGGACTGGTATCGACCAAGTTAACGCCACGGTCGATTGCCAGATGAAGGGCACGGATCGATTCGGCTTCTTCAAAGCCGCCGTAGAAACCGCCGAGGGGGCCGCCGCCAAAACCAAGGGCTGAAACTTTCAGTCCGGTGTTGCCTAGGGTGTTGGTTCGCATATTTTGTCACTTTCAATCGAATCTGGCGGTTGACGGACAGTGCCGCATTTGGCTCAAGACCTCATTTTCAGCCTGCTTGGCTATTGGCGCAAGAGTGAAGGCGCATGTTTTGGTTAGGCGAGCTGATCTGTCATGGTAGAGTTTTGTTTTGGCCCCTTCCAATCTGTCGGTGGGGGACTCATTGGGGCCTAGGAAGCAAGTCGTGGCCTTATCTCTGGCACTATTGACCTTGGGCTTCTACCTGCTGCGGGTGGCGCGTTGGCATTTGCGACCCCGGCCCACGCTAGTGGGTGGCGGATGGGATATGGCTTGGCTTGTGTTGGGAGCCTCTGGCCTTTTGGTTTTGGAAATACCGCAAACAATGGCCCGGTTTCATGAAAGCTGGCGGGCTATGGCGGTTTCACGCGCCAAACCCGGGATGCTGGGAACGGGTGAATTTTGGCATTTTGTGTTTATTGGTTATTTTTTTCTGGTGGTTGGGTTTGTGGTTCTTGAGTTGTGGTTCAGGCTGAAATTAACCCACATTTACAACCTGCGCGCGGCCAAGCTGCGGTTTTTGGTTTTGCGGGCTTGCCTGGAAAGCGGTTTGAGGCCAGAGCTGGATGGCAAGAGGCTGCGGTTTTCAGCAGAAAGCAGGACCTACCGGTACGCAGGCCCAGCCTTTGGGGATACGGTGTGGCTGTCGATGAAGGCTGCTCCCGATTTGGCCTATGGCCAATTGAGTTGGAGCCGTTGGGATCATCCTGCCCGGGCAGCAGTTGAGGAAGCGCTGAGTCGTGTGGTGGCCCATCACGCACCCCGGGAAAGCCATGTGGGTACTGCGTTTTTGGCTGCCTCGACCTGTGTGTTGGTATTTTCTTCGGGTTTGAGCGTTCTGACCAGTCTGGGGCGGTTACGACTCTGGTGATTTTTTTGGTTGTGGATAAAAAAAGCGCGCCCGGGAGAATCCCGAGCGCGCTTTTGTAATTGAGTTGGACAGTTGGAGAATTACTTCTTGCCAGCTGGCTTCTTGGCGTCCTTGGCGTCGTCAGCAGTTTTGGCAGCCTTCTTGGGTTTTTTGGAAAGCTTCAGAACCCGCACTTTAGGAAGACCAAAGGGGCTGCGACCTTCAGTCCACTTATCGTCGGACTTCATTGCCTGGATGCGCTCGGCGCGGGTGAGCACGCTGCGGCTACCAGTTAAATTGTTTTTCCGGCGCAGACTCTTGTCGATCGACATTGCCAACAACCCCTAAAAAACCCACCTTGGGTCACTTCGGACACGCTGCGGGTGAGAATAAATTTTCAAGGCTCGAAACAGCACTTAAGCGCGCTGGAATCGACTTACCACCAAACTAAAGATATACCCTAAAAAGGAGTTTTAGGCAATCCGAAGCTCAACTAGGGTGATGGAAAGCGTACTCCAGAGCAGAATCCGGATTAGGGAGCCAGAAATGCGCGTCAAACTTGATTATGGGAAAACTGGGCTAGATGTGGAGCTTCCTGACAGCGATCGGGTGGTTGGTCCGCTGGCGATTCGTGAGGCCGCCCCCCTGACAGACACTTTAGGAGCCTTGGAAGCGGCGTTAGCCCACCCAATCGGCACGCTGCCGCTGCTTGAGCTAGCAAAAGGTAAGAAAGATGCCTGTATTGTTATTTGCGATATCACGCGCCCTGTGCCTAATCAGCTGCTATTGCCGCCAATTCTGCGGACTTTGGAGCAGGCGGGCATTCCCCGTGAAAAAATAACCATCCTCATTGCCACCGGGCTCCATCGTCCCAACGAAGGGGACGAGTTGGTGGAGCTGGTTGGCGCCGAGGTTGCCCACAATTACCGGTGTGTGAATCACCACGGTAAGGTGCGCGAGGAGCACGACTACATTGGAACTACACCCAAAGGTGTGCCAGCTTGGATTGACAGCCGGTATGTGCAGGCCGACCTGAAAATCACCACAGGATTGATTGAGCCGCACCTGATGGCCGGCTATTCGGGCGGGCGGAAACTGATTTGTCCTGGGATTGCAGGACTGGACACCGTGAAGGTGTGGCATGGGCCCAAATTTTTGGAAGACCCGCGTGCTGATTGCGGCATTTTGGAAGGAAACCCGGTTCACGAAGAAAACACACTGATCGCGAAGATGGCAGGTTGCGATTTCATTGTGAATGTGGCGATTGATGGCAAGCGCCAAGTGACTTGGCTGGGTGCGGGAGACATGATTGAAGCCTGGATGGCTGGCGTGAAGTTTGTGGAGAAGGTTGTACGAGTGGGAGTTCAGGAGCCGCTAGACGTGGTGGTAACTTCTTGCGCGGGATACCCCTTGGACACGACCTTTTACCAGGCAGTGAAAGGGCTTACAGGAGCGTTGCCCATCGTGAAGCGGGGAGGCACCATCATTTTGGTAGCCAGCCTGACCGAAGGTGTGGGCAGCCCGGAGTTTCAAGAAGTGTTGCGAGATAACCCTTCTTTGGACAAATTCATTGATCGAATTCAGAACACGGATTACTTCGTCATGGACCAATGGCAGGTGGAAGAACTGGCAAAGGTGCGGCGG
>CAIWHS010000205.1 GCA_903912515.1 uncultured Planctomycetaceae bacterium | reverse complement strand
GCAAGAAATCGTGGCCGAGAAAACCGGTTACCCTGTCGAGGCACTCGAGCCTGACCTCGCGCTCGATTCCGATTTGGGTATCGATTCAATCAAACGCGTCGAAATCCTCGCCTCGGTCCAGGATCGTTTACCCGGTACCCGCCCGGTTGGCCCAGAACAATCTGGAAGCCTCCGCACCCTAAACGAATTGGCCGCATGGCTAACCGGCTCCGTGGTACCCCCTGCTCCTCCTCCTCCTCCTCAGGTACCCCCCGTCCCAAAGCCTGAGCCGGTTGTCGCTGCCGCACCCGTTGCGGTGGTGGCGCCGGCCGAAAAAAAAGATTCAGCTATCCAAGGCAACCGCCAACTTGATCTCCATGTGGTCCGTTCCCACCCCCTTGGAACCGACCGCCCTCGCTTGAATTTGGCCCAAGGGGCCCGCGTTCTCGTGGTGGCACCCGAAAACGAACCCGTTGCAGGTCTGGCTGATGCTTTAGTCGCCCGCTACGGCTGGACAGTTGAGAATAGAAGGCTCGAAGAAATCCCTAATGTGGGCTCTCGACTCGATGGCCTCATTCTGGCACCAGGCTCCAGTGCCCGGCGCGATGGCGGCGGCATGATCGCCAACTGGCTCAAAGCCGCAAGCCCCCTGCTGCGCGCAGCAGGCCAATCCGCAAGCGCGCTACTCGTCGGGGTGGGCCGAATGGACGGCGCCTGGGGAAGGGCATCCGCCGATTGGAACAAAAACCTCGACTGGGACCCTGAGCAGGCCGCTATTCTCGGTGCGGTGAAGACCGCATCGTGGGAATGGCCCGAAGTCACAGTCCGCGCCATCGACCTCGCGCGCGACGACCGCTCCGGCTGGCAATATTTTGCCGACGAATTAGGATTCCCGGGCCCTCTCGAAACGGGTATTTCACCCACAGGTACCGTCGAGCTGGTACTGGCCCAAGCCCATGAAAATGGCACCGGGGCACCCCAACTGGCAAGGGGCGATGTGATTTTGGCAGTGGGTGGAGCCCGTGGTGTCACCGCCGATGGCGTCCGCGCCTTGGCCACACAATCCGGCGCTTCTGTTGGCATGGTGGGCCGTACTCCTTTGGAAGAACCCCCATGGGCCATCGGCCTGCCCGATGAGACTGCACTGATCAGAAACTGCGTCTCAACACAGGGCCTTGCCCCACGACAGGCACAAGAAAACGCCCGCAAAGTCTTGGCCAGTCGCGAAGCCCGCGCCTCCATCGATGAATTGCGCCGTTTGGGAATCAAGGTTGCCTACCAAGTGGCCGATGCGGGCGACCCCGCAGCACTGGCACATGCCGTTCGTGCCTTACGGGTCGAGCTTGGCCCCATTTCCGCTCTGGTACATGGTGCCGGCGTCTTGGCCGATGGCCGCATCGAGCAAATGGACAGCCGACAGTGCGCCCGCGTTTGGGAACCCAAGGCCGCAGCCTTGGGCAACCTCATTGAGGAACTCGCCTCCGATCCCTTGAAATTGGTGGCCCTTTATGGCTCGTCAACAGGACGCTTCGGTCGTGTTGGTCAATTACCTTACGCCATGTCCAACGCAACCTTGGCAGCATGGGCGGCACGCATCCGCCTCGACAGGCCAGGCGTTCGCTCCGTCTGCTTTGATTGGGGCCCCTTTGCCGGCGGTATGGTCAACGAGGGCCTGGCAAAGCTCTTCGCCTCTGAGGGCGTCGGACTGATCGATCCGCCCGCAGGTGGCGAACTGCTCGCCAGAGTCGTCGGATGCCAATCGGCTTTGGGAGCAGAGAGCGAAATTGTCGTGCTGGCGGCAGGCTCCGCCTTGCCCGCTGTTTCTCGGCCCATCCCGGTCGCAAAGGTCAGGCCACGAACCGATCTCCCACAGGCCGGCGATCCCGATATAGACATTTCCTCGCGCGAAATTGTCTTTGAACGCATGGTGAGTGTGGTTTCACACCCCTGCCTTGAGGACCATGTGCTCGATGGCCGCGCTGTAGTGCCCTTAGCCCTTGGCATGGAATGGATGGCCCACGCCGCCGCTACAGGCCAACCAGGTCTCGAGGTGGCCGAATTGGCAGATATTGCCGTACTCTCAGGTCTCCAGCTCTACCAAGGTTCCGAAACAAGAGTACTAGCTCTCGCCGGCCAACCCCTTCGAGCCGATGACCGCGTCGAAACCCTCATCGACCTCACCGCTGCCGATGAAAAACGGCCAATGTTTCGTGCCAAGGTTCGCTTGGGCCGTCGTGATCCCTCGCCTCGCAGCCGCCATTCTGATCCCGCCGAAGCCGCTGAGATCGCCGCCGGGCGCCTAGTCGGAGAAGTGTGGGAACCAGGCTATGGCAGCTCCCTGTTCCATGGCGCCGCCTGGCAGGCACTCGATCAGGTGCGCTTTTTGGGCGACGACAGGCTGTTGGCCCTGGTGCGCGCCTGCCCAGCCCCCTCAACCATGATGAAAGCCCCCCTGCGTGGACACTGGCTGCTCGATCCCTGGGCAGTCGACAGCCTCTTCCAGGTCATGATCCTCGCCGCCCAACGAAATGGTCATCCCGGATGCTTGCCGACACGGATCTCACAATTGCGAATATTCGCCCGCTTCGATCCCGCAGGCAGCCGCCTCCTCGTCCACCTGCTACGCAAAGGCCCACACCTCATGGTGGCCGATTGCGAGTGGGAAGATGTCTCGGGCCGCGTCGTCGCCCAAGCCCGTGGCGTAGAATGTGCCATCGATGCCTCTTTGGGACGCGCGTTTCGCAAAAACCGCATTCTTGTGGCTGGCGGCACCTGAGATCATTTGGTCGCCCATAGGCGGCCATAATTACTTCCGCGGCAACCTGCCGGGTGATTTGGGGTTGGGCCTGAAGGCTGGGAGCAACGAGTGCGGGAAAGCGATACTAGGACAATCGCCATTGTCAGCCAGGCAGGTATTTACCCTCCGGGCGTGGATGCCGATGGTTTATGGCGTTTGGTACTCGAATCAGGCTGGGCCGGTGCTGCACCAACCCAAGGCCGATGGACCGCCAAGGCCACTTCGCTAGTCGATTCCGTCGGCTCCGGGCCCGACAGGGCCGCCACCGATCAAGCTTGCCTTATCCGCCAACTTCCCAAACTCGATCCCGCCCAACTTTCCCGTGCCGGCCTGCCCAACCATCCCGATCCCGCCTGCGCCCTCGCCGTCCTTGCCGGGCGCAGCGCCTTCGAACAGTGCAAATTCCAACCGGTCGATCCAGACCGCCTTTCGGTGATTTTGGGACATATCGCCCTCCCTACCCCTTCCTCAGCAAGGCGAGCCCGCGATCCTCACCGCGCCGAACTGAATCGCCTCGGCGTGCCCGATTCGGCTCTCAACGGTCCAGATGATGCGCAAGCCAATCCCGCTTGGGCGCCAGCCAACGCCTTGGCACTGACTTTGGGTGCCGGCGGCACCGTCCTCACACTCGATGCCGCCTGTGCCTCCACCTACTACGCTATCGCCCTCGCTTGCGAGGAACTTCTCTCCCATCGGGCAGATTGCGTCTTGGCCGGCGGCGTCTCCTCGCCAGATCCCGTTTACACCCAAGTCGGCTTCACACAACTCCGGGCACTTTCGGCCACTGGCCGAGCCCGACCCTTTGATCAATCTGCCGACGGCCTCGTCGTCGGTGAAGGTGCGGGTGTCTTCGTCCTGAAGCGCCTGTCAGATGCCATCGCCCAAGGTGATAATATTTTGGCCCTTGTCCGGGCAGTTGGCCTCTCAAACGACGACGCCGGCCCGTTGCTTCTTCCCAAAAGCCAAGGCCAACTGGGCGCCCTTCGCCAAGCCTACCGCGAGGCGGGCTGGTCACCAGGCATGGTCGATTGGATCGAATGCCATGCCACCGGCACACCCGTCGGCGACGCCATCGAATTGGAAAGCCTCCACGAACTCTGGCGCGGCGAGGAAGGTCCTGCCGGCCGGTGCGCCCTGGGGTCGGTCAAGGGTGTTGTCGGCCACCTGCTCACAGCGGCGGGAACACCCGGCCTTTCCAAAGCTCTTTCAGCACTCGCCCATGGCGTTATTCCGCCCGCTTCCGCCAGCCCCGATCCTTTAGCCGAGCTGACAGGCCCATCACCGTTCCGTTTGCCAACCGAGGCCAAACCTTGGAATCGCAGGGCCCCCGATGTGCCAAGGCGCGTCGCACTCAGCGGCTTTGGCTTTGGCGGTGTCAACGCACACCTGCTTTTGGAAGAGTACCTGCCCTCCACAAAAGATAAACCGCTTTCTGTTGCTCCCAAAAAGTCCTTGGGTGTCGCCTGCGTCGCAGCCGTTTCATGGAATGCCGATAACACCGAAAGCCTCGACAACACTGCCGGCTCCACCATGGCCGTGCGTGGCGGCCGCGTCCCGCTGCCACCCCGCGAAGCAGGCGGCATGCTCCCCCAGCAGGCGGTCACGCGCGAAATGGCCCGAAGGGCCCTCGAGCCACTCCT
>CAIWHS010000204.1 GCA_903912515.1 uncultured Planctomycetaceae bacterium | reverse complement strand
GGTTCAATGTGTTTTTGCTTATGCTGATTCTTATCAGCGTGTTTGGCATTATTTTCATGATTCCCATTGTGGGCGATATTTTGCTGGGCGGTCTTGGCTGGATTGTTCCGCTGTTGGTTGGATTTGGGATGGCCATTTTGCTTGTTGGCCTTCTTTCGTGGCCACTGATGATCGCCACAGTCGCTGTCGACTCGGAGGACTTTGTTCAAGCCACTTCCAGAGGTGTTAGTTACCTTTACCAGCGCCCTCGGGGTATCGCCCTTTATGCTCTCAAGGCTCTGCTATTTGGTGCCGCCTCGATTTTCGTGGTGGGCTTCATGAGCTCGCTGACTGTTTATTTGGCCAAGTGGAGTGTTTCCCAAACCCCTGGCATTCATTTGGCCGGACGGGAACCTGATTTCTTGTTTGTGCATGCCCCCATCACATTTGGGTGGCGTGAACTACTTTTGGACGGAACCACGGTGAATGGTTCGCCTATTGTTGTGGATGGCAAGGTGGACGCTTTGCAACTGGCCAAATACAAGCAGGGTTTTGCTTGGTGGAATCATACTGGGGCCTTTTTAGCCTCCGGTTGGCTTTATGCTGCCCTGCTGCTGGTTTTGGGTTTTGGCTATTCGTTTTTCTGGTCGGCCACTACAGCTCTTTATATTGCCCTGCGGCAAGACATTGAAAGCTTTGATGTGAACGAGATTTATCTGGATGAACCGGATGCGGAACCAGAAACTGTTCCTGCACCAAGCGTGGTCCCCGCTCCGGCTCCCTTGGCTAAGCCCAACACCAACGGTGGGGTTTCCCTCTCTGTGGTGGAGCCGCCACCCAGTTCTCCCCCCGGTGGTGGCTGAAAGTAATTTGACTGGCAAAATGGGCTCGCCAGTTTGGCGGGCCCTTCCTGCATATGCGGTAAAGGCAACAATTTGGTTTTGAGGCTCCATCCCATGAGCTGTGCCCTATCGCTCTTCACCGGCCCGTGGTCGGATTTGCCGTTGGCAGAACTTGCTGGCATGGCCAACAGTTGGGGTTACAAATCGGTGGAACTGGCCTCTTGGGGTGACCATTTGGCAGTCCAGCAAGCCCTGAGCGATCCGGCCTCTTTGAACGGCAAATTTGACCTGCTACAACAATCGGGATTGGAAGTTTCGGCGGTATCCTGCCACCGGGTGAGCGCAGCCATTTGCGAAAACAACCACACTGGGATGCGGCACCTGATCTCGGAGCATGTGTGGGGAGATGGCGACCCTGAGGGAATTCGCCAACGGGCAACGGCTGAGGTGATAGCCACTGCCCGTGTGGCGGCCCGATTGGGTGCCAGCCTTTTAACCGGCTTCACCGGATCACCTATTTGGGCTCGGCTAACAGGTTATCCTTGGCCCAGGCAGGAAGAAGTGCTAACCGCCCTTTCTGATTTCGCAAGACGATTCCAGCCCATATTGAACGAGATGCGTGACCTTGGATTGCGCTTCGCATTGGAGGTTCATCCGGGCCAAATGGCCTTTGATTTGGGAAGCGCGGAGTCGGTCCTTGAGGCGCTGGATGGGGCCCATGAATTGGGTTTCACTCTCGACCCGGGGCACTTGGTTTGGCAAGGAATTGATCCGGTGGAGTTCATCCGGCGTTTTCCGGACCGAATACTGCATGTGCATTTGAAGGATGTTGTGGTGCGGCAGGACGGCAGGCATGGGCTATTGGGCGGATATTATCCAAGGGCCGACAACAGGCGGGGCTGGGAGTTCAGGGGACTAGGCCGGGGCCATCTGGACTGGGAAGAATTTTTCAGGGCATTGGCAGGGATCGGCTACCAAGGGGCCCTGTCAGTGGAAGTGGCGGATGGCTGGCTGGACAGGGCGGCGGTTGCTGAAGAATCGGTGGAATTTGTGGAAAGATTCCGCCACGGCCCCTTGGCCTAAATTGGGCAGCTAAAGGACCGGGCAGACCCTTTATAGAGCATAATTATGATACTTTTAATCGACAACTATGATTCTTTCACCTACAATCTGGTGCAGCGCTTTGGCGAAATCGACCCAACGCTTGACTTGCGGGTGATCCGTAATGACCGGATCACTCCAGAGGAAGTGGCCGTTATGGCGCCGGAAAAAATCGTCATTTCGCCCGGCCCGTGCACTCCGAAGGAAGCAGGGGTATCCAATGAGATACTCAAGCGGTTCGCAGGCAAGTTACCCATCTTGGGTGTTTGCTTGGGGCATCAGTGCATCGGTCACAACTTTGGCGGTGAGGTGGTGCGGAACAGCCGCATCATGCATGGCAAGGTATCACCCATTCACCATGATGGTTCGGGAATATTTCGTGGTTTGTCCACCCCTTTCGATGCGACCCGCTACCACAGCCTTGTCATCAAGCGGGAGACCTGGAATAACCCGGACTTTGTGGTTTGCGCATGGACCACCGAAGGCGAGATCATGGGGGTCAGGCACAAGGAATGGCCACTTTTTGGCGTACAATTTCACCCAGAAAGCTTCCTGACCCTGGAAGGGCCGAAGCTTTTGAAGAATTTTCTGGATTGGCCGGCACCCCTAAAAACCCTGTCTGCATCGGCATGAAACCCGGGCTTAGCTCGCGAGATGATTCAAGGCGTAATAAGCTGAGCCAATGAGGCCGGCCTCCTGATTGAGGGCCAAGCGAACTCTTGTGCCACTAAGCATGGTGGCAAATCGGCCTTTGGCCATGAAGCCTTCCAAAAATGTGCCTAATTCGAAGGCTTTGCGCATTTTTGGGGCTATGCCCCCCGCAAGGTAGACCCCTCCGTGGGCAACACATTTCAGGGCCATATTGCCCGCCTCGGAACCGTAAATGGATAGGAACAAGCCGAGTGCCTCGCGGCACAGTTCATCGCCTTTTTCCAGACCGAACTCGCTAATTAGGGCATTGCGTTTGCCGGTATCGCCCGCAACTGTCGCGAGGGCCTTTATAAGACTTGGACTGACGGAAAAACTAGCTGTTTGGACGAGAAAATCGAACAGATCTGAAAACCCTTGTCCTGAAAGGATGCGCTCGTAGCTGACATGCCCGTTGAACTTGGCACGGAGGTGCCGCCACAGATTGACCTCTAGTTCAGTTTGGGGAGCAAAGCTACAGTGCCCCCCCTCGCTTGCCACCGGGTGGTGCCTTTTGCCATCCCAATAAAGGATGGACTCCCCTAGCCCGGTGCCGGCTGCCACCACGGCAATATTTCCATGGCCCAAATCTTTGCCCGCAGGGTTCAGGTCTATCAATTCGGCGGGCTCGAGGAAGAGCATGCCATAGGCGGCGGCTTCCACATCGTTGAGCAATTTTACCCGTGGTCGATCGCATTGAATCACCTTGGAAAGGTTGATCTCATCCATAGACCAAGGGAGATTGGTAGCGCGGCATTTGCCATCATGGATGGCGCCGGCCACGCCAAAGCAGGCTGCCTGAATGGGGGGACGCTTTCCCGGGAATTTTGCCAAAAAGTCAACAACGATACCATCGAGTGAAGGATGGTCTTTGCTGATGTATTTTTCTTGGTGGACCACTTTCAAGGAAGCGGCTGCCCCTTGGCTTGGGGTTTGCGATTCCATGAGGGCGACCAAGGTTTTGGTACCACCAATATCGCCAGCAAGAAGCATGGACCACCTCGGCCAAAGGTCAAAGCCAAACCGTTCGAAACAATATCAGGCTGAAGGGCTAATGCCTGCCACGCTGTCGATGAGCCTTCGCAAACCATTAGCCGCCCCACCCGGGGCCCCAAACACTGAGGTTCCTGCGACCATCACATCGGCCCCTGCAACAGCCGCCCGGGGTGCGGTCAGGTGATCGATGCCGCCATCGACCTCGATTTCAATTCCTCCGCCACGCTGATCCACCAATCGCCTGAGAGAGCGAATTTTCCCCTCAGTGGATTGGAGATATTTTTGGCCGCCAAAGCCTGGATTGACAGTCATGACAAGTATCAGGTCAACCAGGGGGATGACTTCTTCCAGGGTCCAAACCGGGGTAGCGGGGTTGATGCAAACGCCCACCTTGCACCCCAGGGATCTAATCTCCCGCAGGGTACGGTCGAGGTGAAAGTCGCTCTCGACATGAACGATGAGGGTATCGGAACCGGCCTTGGCGAAAGGTTCGATGAACCGGTCGGCGTTGGTGACCATCAAATGGGTTTCAATTGGGAGTTTGCAGGCCCTTTTAACAGCTTGGGCAATTGCTGGCCCCATGGAAAGGTTGGGGACGAAATGGCCATCCATCACATCGACATGTATGCGGTCAGCCCCGGCGGCTTCTGCGGCTTGAACTTCATCGCCTAGCCTTGCAAAATCTGCCGCAAGGATTGAAGGAGCGAACTTGATGCCAGGATGAGCCATCATGCCAACCCTCCACGCAGCGCCAAGGGAAGCCCAGCCGCGGCGGCGGAGTCAACCATCCATAAGGCACCCGATTTTGGGCGCACGCCTTGGGCCGGGTATTCAGCCACATTTTCGGGCCCGGAAAGGACCCAATCGAGCGGCTTCACCTTGTCATGGCCGGCGGTGAGAAAAAGAACCTCGCGCGCGTTATTGATTACCGGGTAAGTGAGCGTGATTCGTCTGGTGGAAAGCTGCGGCACCTCGTTTGCCGCCACCCAGGCCTTGGACTCGTTCAAAGCCCGGGTGTGTGGGAAGAGCGAAGCGGTGTGGGCATCGGTTCCCAAGCCAAGGAGGACCAAATCCAGCTCGGGGAATGAGTCTTTTGGGTGCGGCAAAATTTTGGCCATTTCGGCCTGATAACGAACCGCCTCAGTTGCCAGATCAGCCTCACCCTGCATGCGAAAAACATGGCCGGGCTTCAGGTTGACATGGTCGAGCAGGGCCAGCTTGGCCATACGATAATTACTATCCTTGTCATCGGGGCCAACCGAACGCTCGTCGCCAAAAAAAATGAGGACCTTGGCCCAATCGATCTTGTTGGCCCACTCGGGCTTGGCCAGAAGCTCAAACAATTTTTTGGGAGTGCTTCCGCCAGACAAGGCGACGCTGAACAAACCGCGGGCGGCAATCGCCTGCTTGGCCAACTCGACCATGTGGGCCGCAGCCGCACGGGCCATGGCATCGGCATCAGAAACAATTTTCACACGGTTTGGAACACTTTTACCATGGCCTGGCATCGGGGCCTCCTGTCGCAAAATGGAAGATTCACCCTTTGCCGTTTCATCTGCAAGCCGATATTCGGCAATCAAACGAAAATCGGCATCGCCCTCGAGCACCATTTCGGCCATGCCCAAGAAAAAACCGGTGGAAACAACACCCGGAATGGCCCTTATTTTGCCTTCCAAGGCAGCGGGATCGTCTTGGGGATCGAGGCCACAGTCGAGAATGTAATTGCCATCATCGGTTAGGCCAGGTTTGCCATTTTTTTGCCACAAAACTGGGCGCAGGCCTAGTTGACCCAGCCTGTGAATAGCCAACGGCAATGCGTGTGGCACCACATCGACAGGTAGGTTGCCGCGCTCGCCTAAGCGAGCCACTTTTTTTCCGGCCCCGACCAGGTAAATGTGTTCCCGGGCCAAGGTGGCAACGACCCGTTCTCGCAAGTCGCAACGGCCATTGCCCTTGATCAGCTCAAGGCGAGGGCTAAATTCGTCAGCACCATCAATGTGAAGGTCCAAGCCATGGCTGACCGCCTCTTCCAAGGTGACCAAGGGAATACCCTCGGCCCTGGCCAAGGTCTCGGTCTCGACGGAGGTTGGAAGGCCAACCACCTTCAGGCCGGCCCTGACCTTTGCCCCCAAAGCCCGAACAAAAGCAGACGAGGCCTTACCAGACCCCAAACCCAACCACTGACCTGGCCTGACGAAATCGAGCGCACGCTCAAAGACGGTTGGAACCAAGTTGCCAGAGGAAGGGTTCATTATCTTTGGACTCATTTGGCGAGTTGGGCCTTTGCGGCCTCAACCACCTTGGCGGAGGTAAAACCAAACTCGATGAGCAGGTCTTTCAAAGGTGCAGACGCACCAAAGCTGTGCATTGCAATGACTGCCCCGGTTGAACCAGCGTATTGGGCCCAGCCCAGAGGTGAGCCCATTTCGACGGCGACCCTTGCTGTTACAGCTGAGGGGAACACCTGTTCGCGGTAGGAAGGGTCTTTGGCGCATGTTGCCTCGAAGATTTCCCAACTGGGCATGCTGACCACGCGTGAAGCGATGCCTTCTTTGGCGAGGGCATCGTGAGCCGCCATGCAGAGGGAAACCTCGCTGCCTGTGCCCATCAGGATCACCTGTGGCTTGGCATTGGGAGCATCTGCCAATATGTAGGCGCCCTTTGCCAGGCCCGAGGCTGGGGCATACTTCTCCCGATCGATAGTAGGCAGTTCCTGCCGGGTGAGAATTAAAGCCACCGGGCTGTGCTGGTGGGGCATGATCCAGCGCCAGGCCTCGGTCACTTCATTGGCATCCGCGGGACGAATGACCGTCATGTGCGGTATCGCGCGCAGGCCAATCAATTGCTCAATGGGTTGGTGGGTAGGACCATCTTCACCCACGCCCAGACTGTCGTGCGTGAAGATGTAAAGGACGGGCAATTCCATGAGTGCTCCCAAACGAAGCGACCCTCTGCCGTAGTCTGAGAAGATAAGGAAGCCCGAACCATAAGCACGCACCTTGCACAGGTTGATGCCATTGATGATGGCCCCCATGGCATGTTCTCGGATGCCAAAGTGAAGGTTGCGACCATGGGGCGTTGATGCCTGAAAAGCCCCTGCGCCATCAAAGGTGAGCAGGGTTTTGGTGCTGGGGGCCAGGTCGGCCGAACCACCAATAAGCCAAGGCACATTCTTGGCCACAGCATTGAGAACTTTGCCCGAGGCATCGCGCGTGGCGACACCGGCAATTTTCTTTTTCCCTGGGGTTTTGGGATCATCCACCTCGCCCCAAGGGAATTTGGGAAGGTCTTTGTCCCAGCCACTTGGCAGGGTGCGGTTGTCGATTTCCTCTAGCTGTAGGGCCAGTTCAGGGTAGGCTTTTTTGTATTCGGCAAAGTTTTTCTTCCATTGGGCATGAGCCTCACCACCGCGCTTGCCCATGATGGCGGCCAAATGCTGGTAAACAGTTTCTGGCACATGGAACTTGGCTTTGGGATCAACTCCAAAAATAGCCTTAGCCTTCTCTATGGCATCCCAGCCCAGGGGTTCGCCGTGGGCAGAATGGTGATCCATTTTGCCGGGCACACCCCAGGCGATGTGGCTATCGGCCACGATCAAGGTGGGCCTGGATTTGGTGGAGCGGGCGTGCAAGAGGACCTCACGCATCCGGTGAAGATCGTTCACATCGGCCAAGCGAAGTACATTCCAGCCGTAGGCCAGAAAGCGTGCACCGACATCCTCATTGAAGGCCAGATTGGTGCTACCTTCGATGGTGATGCGGTTACTATCGTAGATCCAAACCAGATTATCGAGCTGGAGGTGGCCAGCGAGGCTGGCAGCCTCGCTGGTGATGCCTTCCATCATGCAACCGTCACCCATAACGGACCAAACGCGGAAGTTGAACAGGTCGTGGCCGGGCTTGTTGTAGCGGGCGCCCAGCCATTTGGAGGCCATGGCCATGCCAACGCTGGTGGCCGCACCATTGCCCAATGGGCCGGTGGTTGTCTCGACCCCTGTGCAGAAGTGGTATTCGGGGTGACCGGCGCAAACGCTGTGGAGCTGGCGGAAGCGCTTGATGTCATCTATGGAAACCGCAGGTTCGGAGGTAGGCTTACCGTTTTTGTCGAGCTTCTTGATTCCGGTCAAATGGATGATGCTGTAAAGAAGCATGGAAGCATGGCCGGCGGAGAGCACGAACCGGTCGCGATTCCACCAAGTGGGGTCGGCTGGATCGTAATCCATGAAATGTTGGTAAAGGGTGTAAACAACCGGTGCCAAAGAAACGGGTGTGCCCGGGTGACCTGAATTGGCGGTTTGCACCGCATCCATGGCGAGGGTGCGCATTGCCGTGATGGCCTGAAAAGCGGGGTCTTGGGTAGTTTCGGGTGAAAGGCTAATGTTGCTCATAAAAGTCCAACTCCATCCGATTAAAAACTAGGCATTTTTTTGGCCCAACCCTATCCAAGGCGGAATCGAGCCTTCACACTCTCAAAACTTTACTATACCTAGGTTTATAGATTTCAGGACTTTGAGGCAATCGGGTAGAGTTAAGGATCTATTAATGGTTTAAGAACGGATGAGTTAACTATTTGGGACTGGCATACGCCCCCAGTCCGGTTATGTTGTTACAAAGCCATAGGGCGACTGAGTTTAAACCGTTCAAGGGGGACTGGGTGATGACAGATCGTCGCGGATTTTTGGCCACAGCTCTGGGGACCGCAGGTGCGGCGTTATTGCCTTCCACAAGCCAAGCGCAGGAAGGCTATATCCTGGAAAAGCTGCCTTACGCATTCGATGCTCTTGAGCCTCATATTGATGCCAAGACCATGGAAATCCACTGGGGCCGTCATCACAAGGCCTATGTCGATAACCTGAACAAGGCGCTTGCAGGCAACCAAGCATTGGCCTCCAAGTCGATTGAAAAATTGCTGATCGATGTGAACTCGGTTCCCGGCACCATCCGAGGAGCGGTCATCAACAACGGTGGCGGGCATTACAACCACTCGGTTTTCTGGTCGCTGATGAAAAAGGATGGCGGAGGCGAGCCCAGCGGTGCCACCGCCAAGGCGATTGACGGGGCGTTTGGCAGCTACGCAAAGTTTCAGGAAAAGCTCTCCAGCGCTGCAATGACCCGCTTTGGCAGCGGTTGGGCGTGGTTGGTGGTGAACCAGATGGGCCTGATGGACGTGGTGAGCTTCCCCAACCAGGACTGCCCCCTGTCTGCCGGGTTGAAGCCTGTTATGGGTGTGGATGTGTGGGAGCACGCTTATTATTTGAAGTATCAAAACAAGCGGGTTGACTACCTTAAGGCTTGGTTCAACACACTGAACTGGGAAGTGATTGGAGATCGGCTTGCTCAGGCCCTGAAGAAAGACTGACATCCCCTTTTACAAAGCAATGCGCCCGGCACCATCCAAGGTGCCGGGCGCATTGCTTTTGTTTTGAAAATTCAAGCCACCCGCACAACCACTTTGCCAATCAGCTTTCCTGCCATCCCCACGGTGTTGGCCTCCAAAAACGCATGCGCCTCGGAAGCTTGCTCCAACGGATATACCGCTCCCAATTTCACCTCTAGTTTCTTATCTTCCAGCCACTTTGCCACATCCAAAGCCGCTAATCTTTGTCTTTCAGGTGGGCTATTGAACATCGCAAAACCTGTTAGCACAAGGCCCTTGAGATAGAAGGGCCCCACTGGAAATTGTGGCCTGGCAGCGCGACCGGCGATGAGAACCATTCGGCCGCCCGGGGCCATGGTGGAAACCATGAGATCGAAATCGGGCTCCCGTTGGGTTTCAATCCAGACATCGAAAGGTTTTTCAGCCGCAAGTTCCGCCAGCTTTTCTTTGAGGTTTTCGGTGCGGTGGTTGATCACATGGCTTGCGCCCCATGATTTGCATTGTTGAATCTTTTCATCGGAACCCGCAGTGGTGACAACCTCGGCCCCAAGGATGCGTGCCATTTGCACGACAAATGAACCGACACCGCCTGTGCCGCCAGTAACAAACAAGCGCTGCCCAGCCTTTAGTTGGCCTGAATCAGACACCGCAAGGTGCGCGGTGATTCCTGTGAGGGCGCTGGCGGCTAGAAGGGAGTCTTCCACCCCACCTGGTGACGGGTACACCCATTTTTCGTGTGTGCAAACATATTGAGCGAGAGTGCCCTGACGCCCTAACAAGCCTTGATTCGAGCCCCAAACCCGGTCTCCCACCTTAAATTTG
>CAIWHS010000203.1 GCA_903912515.1 uncultured Planctomycetaceae bacterium | reverse complement strand
TTTGAAGCAAATCAAGTTGATTAGCAGGAGGGTTAGCTGCAATCGCCATAAGTGTGGAATTAGTTTTTAAGCCACCTTCCAACGAGGTGGAACGCTTTTTTCTTCCCTGAAAAACCATCTCAATTTCGAATGGGCTTTTGGGAAACCCTGGTTTCACTTCACCGCTTAATGGTTTTGTAAAAGCGTTTTTCTCCTCTGCTTGAAGCACCCGCCAAATGTCAGGGTCCAAAGTCAGTTTTGAGCCAAAGGCCACAACGCTTAGTTCGCGCATGGGTTGTGGTTTCCAATCAGCCCGCTCATCCCCCAGTTCCAACCCACTCCACCATGCTTTGCTTTCATTTTCCGGAAGCTTGGCAGCCAAGCCGGCAAACCAATAAATATAGCCGCGCCTTGCAAGAACAGATACTGACCCGAATAACCTCACTGGGTCGCCCTTGCCGTCAGAATTGTCACCCGAGTCAACAACCTCAAGCGCCCAATTGGCGGTACAGGGTTCGCTTCCAATCAGAATGGGGTCTTCCTGTTTTTTTAGCGCTAGCTGAAACCTTGGCTCGGGAAAAACAGCTTGTAACCGGGACAATGTCATTGGCTCAAAATCTTCAATATCTGGCACCTGTTCGGGTTGATCCTCGATACCAATAAGCAACCGGGTACCGTTAGTAGGGTTGACCCAATCTTGTTCCCAAGAAGCCCCTTTTCTCCCAATCCTTGTAGGCTTGGAAATAAATCCAGCCTCCGGTGGGCGAAAACGCAAATTCATTTGGAACGGAATCGATTTTGCAAAAGAGTTTTTTCGTGCGTTGAGTTGAGACAAATGCCAGTAGTTAATAACCATTAACAATGCGCATGCCCCTGAAACAAACACCAGCAGAAGATAAGCTGCCAGCAACCAACTAGGAATTGGTTGCGATTTTTTTTTAGTTGCCATCAATTCATCGGGGGATGAATTTAAACCGGTATTTAATTGCGACAAACCGCTATGCGGGTTGGACGGCTGAAGCACAATGGCACGATGGCATCTGGGGCAATGGATACGCCCAGGAGCGGGAAGAGTCACCATTAAACGGGCCCGGCAATCAGGATTTGGGCAAATTTCGGTTACAGTCATCCAAATCCCCTACTAAAGCGGCCAGACTTTGGCACAGGAAGTCACTAAAAGACAGAATATAACCCCCAACCTTTAAACTGGGCCCATTTATTGGATTTTCCGGGCCAATTTTCCGATTAATAAATTGGCCTAATGGCTGCTTCGGGGTTTGTTTTCCCGCCAGTGAACAAACTCCCCCACCTTGGCAAGGATGCCAAACCATGCTCCCCCTTACTTTTCGCAATATTTGCTGCGTGGTCGCCTTACTGGGGATAACCAGTTGGCAATCATATGGACAATCCAAACCAAATTTGCCGCAATCAAAGGGACTAGATGCTGATTTGGGTGTTCCCCAAGCCACCGTAGATCAAGAAAGCCATAGTTGTCAGGAATGTGCTGAAGGTGATTCATGCGGAAAGCACAACAAACCCTGCTTGCAAAAAATTTGCGATTGGATCGGTTATGCCCCCATGCGAACCGGATCAACCTGTGGTTATTCACGTAGTTGGAAGCGTCGGCCTGACCTTTACTTATATTTTCGGGAACCTTGCAGAATAGCAGCACCGGCTCCTGGTGTTTGCGAACCTTGTAATCGATATCTCCCTGCAACTGGAAGGGGGGTTGAACCACTAGGCGACCCTTTGCCACAGCGGGCCATAATTGGATCAATCAAAGAATAGCTTGTCAATCAATTTGCACCCGATTGCAAAATAAATAATTCGATCAATGAAATACGGATGAGCCGAGAAAAATCTTAGCTTATCAAGGGGTTTTACGAGCTATCTCCAAGTGGAAATTTTGCCGAATCCCGTTTAATAGCCCCTATTTTCCCCGTAATTATAAGTTGCCCCAACCCCCCTTTGCGTCATCTCTAACCACGAAGTTGAGCCAGTTTTTCCATGACCTCTTGGCATTGAGGCAGCGGGTCCTTAAGTTTTATTTATCACCGGGAAGAACCTGTTCCAAACCCATCGGAACCGGATCACCAAAATACTCCTGCGGCGCCACTTCCGACCCACACCAGGGAAGGTGAGGAGCTTGCTTTGACTTTTCAGGAATTAGCCAGCTCTGAATTTTCGCAGCTTCTAACCGCGAAAATTGGCTCTGGTCCCTACAAACTCTGGTTTGAAGAACAAACCCGTTTGGAGTGGAACCCTCCCACCCTGACAGTTGGTGTGCCCAATCGTCATTTTGTGGAATGGCTTTCCGAACGATATGGAAAGATCCTTGGTAGTGTTGCCACCGAGCTGGCCGGCGAACACGCCAATGTGGTCATTCGCATCGATCAGGAACTATTCCGGCAGATGCGGGCCAAACAAAAAGATGCCGTTTTATTGCAGCCACAATCGGCGTCCCCTACGCCAAAACCATTAAAAAGCCTGGATACCCAACAAACAAAAACCTCGCCTGACAAGCGAGCCCCCAGGCGATTGAGAAACCTGGAGGAATTTTTCCCGGGAAACACCAATCGCTCGGCGTGGACTGCAGCCATGGCTGTTAGCCAAAGGCTGGTCAGTTCTGGAACCGTCATTTTCCAAGGTGGAAACGGAACTGGAAAGACTCACCTTTTGGAAGGCATTGCTTGGGCTGCGAGAAAAACGGGGGGCGGCCAACGCACCCTGCTACTTTCGGTTGAGGAATTCATTCAAAAATTCCTGCAAAACATTCGAATGGGTTCAATGGCAGGGTGGAGGCGGTGGATCCGCTCCCACGAATTATTTTTGCTGGACGATTTGCACCGCCTCTCCGGCAAGCAATCTACCCAAGAAGAATTACTTTATTTTTTGGATTATCTCCAGCGTCAGGGTGGCGTTTTCGTGGGTACCATGGGCGACCCGACCAAGCGAGAATCCGGTTTGATTCCAGAATTGGCGGATAGACTTGTCGCCGGGCTCAACCCGCGATTGTTCGCCCCCGACCAAGAAGCGAAAGGCTGTATTTTCAAGCAAACCCTTGGATCATTGGAGCCCATTTTGCTTGCGGGTGAGGTAACCGATTGGGTGGGCAATCATTTACAAGGAAGTGCTCGCGAAATCCAAGGGGCGGCCAATACCCTTTGGCTAGCCGCAAAAATAGCTGGTAGCCCCATCGATATGCCTTTGGCTACCGAAACACTTGGACATTTAGCCCAAACCACTAAGGCTCCTAAACAGCTGGAAGATATTGAAGCCTGCGTGGTTAGCGTGCTTGGAATTGCACCAACGGCTCTTCGCGGTAAATCCAGAGACAAACGACAATCCGTGCCTAGGTTTCTGGCAGCCTATCTGGCACGAAAACACACAACAGCATCCGCAACTGAAATTGGCATATTTTTAGGGGGCAGAAGCCACAGTACCGTGCTCGGATGCGACAAGAAAGTTAAACAGTGGCTTGAAAAAGGCACAGAATCCAAAGACAGGCCGCCAGGATTGGAAGTGTTAATCGCCCGTTTGGAAGGAAGCTTACAATCGGGTAGCCAAGGGCATCATCCGCCCTTGGCATTATGAACTTAGCCACCAGGTTGAGGATATTACCCCATCAGTTGTAAACCTCTTCCTCAGGTGGATGAGGTTGGAAAATAAAGCGGGTTACAGCTGGTTTTCCACATTTCCAAAAGATGGTGAGAGCGGCAACCCAAATGTAGATTTGTGAAACCTGATTAGCCAAAAGCCAAGCTATTGTATCTTCATTTCTATTATCAATAGCCCACCCGCGATATTTGACGTAATATAAAATAAGCATAACTAATGTAATTATAAAAACTATGGTGCAAAAGATTGGGTAAGCGAACCACTTTAAATAATCTGAGAAACCTTTGTATTGAACTCTCTTGATTTGGTTTAAACTGCGGGTTCGATTGTTAAAGCCGCAATCAAGGCAAATAACCTGCTTTTCGCTTTCAAGCTCTTTTGCGCAGTTAGGGCAACGTGGCACTTCAACTTCAGTAATGGAGCCATAGGCACCACCGTCATCATCTTCGTCATCTTGGTTTTTTTTGGCTACTTCAGGGGCTTTGACAGGTACGTTGGCCTTAGCCGGAGCGGCGGACTTGGTTTTGGGGGCATTTATATTGGAAGGCTCAGCCAACTCTGATTCAGCAACAAAAATTTGTTCACAACCTTTGCAGCGCATTTTTGCCCCCAAGCTTTTGACTTGGATGCGGAATTTTTTTTCGCAAAATGGACAACCAACCACGGCCAGCGCTTCAGACATTTTCATGATCCTTTTCAAAGCGTTAAAGAAAACTCAGAAACCCTTCCAATTGGCTTCAAATTGAATGGGGCCTGAACGGTTTTCCTAAAAGTGGCCTTTATTTTTACCCTGCAATTTTTATACGCCAAATCTGCCGAAGATGTTATCCACAGCAAGCGTTAATCCAATTTGGGTTAAACGACCTAAGCCCAGGGTGCCCAATCCTTGTCAGTCCAATCCCCCAACAAACTACTTGTTAGCGTCGCCACCTACAACGAGGCGGAAAACATCGAATCGTTGCTGGGTTCGATTCGGCAGTATGTAAAAAATGCGGACATTTTAGTAGTGGACGATGGATCTCCTGACGGAACGGGGCAAATTGTCGACCGGTTGGCCAAAACTGATCCAAAAATTCGTGTCATCCACAGGACGGGAAAATTGGGCTTAGGAACCGCCATGCTTCGGGCCATTGAGCATGCTATCAGCAATCAGTACGACCTGCTTCTAACCATGGATGCCGACTTCAGCCACCACCCATCGTATATCCCAGCAATTCTGGGAGGCATGAAGAACAAGGATGTGATGATCGGCTCCCGTTATGTTCCAGGCGGTAGCGTACGAAATTGGCCCTTTACCCGAAAAATGATGAGCCATGGGGTTAACCTGTTTGCTCGTGGAATGTTTGGCCTGAGAGCCAAGGATACCAGTGGCGCTTTCCGGTGTTACCGGGTGCCAATGTTAGCATGTGCAGGCCTAAAACGAATGGAATCGCTTGGGTATTCATTCCTTGAGGAATTGCTTCACCGATGCAATCTGGTTGGTGCCAGAATCGGTGAAACACCGATCATTTTTGAAAATCGACGCAACGGCACATCGAAGGTCAACTTCGTGGAAGCGTTCCGCTCGCTCGGTATTTTGATGAGACTCGGGCTTCATACCTTGATAACAAAACGGGTTGCCTACAAGAAAAATTGGCACTTGGAACCAATCCGGAATGTTGCGGAAAAACGGCGTGCAGCCTGAATGGTCTTTATCGTACCTTGAATTCCCTTGGCTTCCCAAGGGATGGCATCATTTGAAAGTGGAATGGTTTGGCGATCAGCTAGCAAATCTTCAGCCGTGCAGTCCCCAAGCCACAAGAGTAACTATCAAACAACCTGGCCATGTTCATGAAAAGCTATTAGCTAACGTTTTAAGCGGAAAAACACCGGCAAAGCAATTACCCATGTTATATTTCGACCGTTCTGCCTGGGCCTTGGCAGTGCTTGAACATCTCAAAGACGTTCCACTTGGATCAGTAATTACCTACAAGGAGCTCGCAACCTTGGCGGGAAATCCCCAAGCGGCCAGGGCTGTGGCACGGGTTTGCGCCTCAAACCGGATCTGCCTGGCAATCCCTTGCCACCGCGTCATAGCAACCAATGGGAAGCTCGGCGGATTTTATTGGGGCATTCCCCTTAAAAAATCTATTCTTGAATGGGAAAAAGCTCAGGCTAACCACATCAGGCAAGCTTGACATTTTCAGGGCCAAGAACCGATTCCAACTCATCGAGCGGCAACTTTTGCGGGTTGATGGAATAGCCGTTACCCAACTTCATGGCACAACCTCGACCTGCAGCGTCCTCGATTTTGAGAGTAACCCCCAATGGCCCAGGGGCTTTGCGAAGGATTCGAGCAACCAAGTCGAGATCAGATGAATCATTACGTTCCAGGGAAACCCGCAAAAACAGTGCCCTTGCAAGCTCCTTGCGCGCCGTTTCCAAGTCCAGTATTCGGGATACGATCAGGTTGGGGGCCTCCCCTCGGCGTTCAAGGCGGCCCTTAATATAATAAACTAGATCTGGTTTTGGATCTTCTTTATGCCTAGCCAAATCATCAGGCCAGATGACGCAGTCAATACCACCGGACAAATCCTCTAGCCGAAATCGCAGAAATCGGGAATTACCATTACGGGCCTTTTTGGTGTTGGAAGACTTCAAATTCACAAGAAGCCCTCCAACAACAACCTCATCCTCAGCTTGAGCGTGAGCAAACTGCTCAATGGTATGGGTGGCGAACCTTTTCAGTTCACGCTCTTGGGACGCCAAGGGATGACTGGAAAAGTAAAAGTCGAGAACCTCTTTTTCCTGGCGCAACTTTTCGGCATCCGGCCATTTAGGAACATCGGGAAGGCTTGATAGTGGCCCCCCCTCCGCCGACTCAGCGATTTCCTGGGTTTCGAAAAGGCCTTTTTGCCCCATTTTCCTGTCAGCATGTTTCTCCTGGGCGGCTTGGACAGCTCCTGAAATCCCCATCATGATCTGGGCCCTGTGCCCACCCAAAATATCCATGGCACCAGCTTTGGTCAGTTTCTCCATGGCAGCCTTGGGCACAAGGCGAGGATCGACACGTTCGGTCAGGTCGTAAAGGTCTTTGAACCTTCCCCCCTCGTTACGAGCCCTGACAATCTCAACGGCTGCAGCCCTTCCCACTCCCTTGATTGCCAACAATCCAAATGTGATTCTGCCCTCCCGCGTCGCTTCAAACTCGACTTCGCTTGAATTGATATTGGGGGCCAAAACCTCGACCCCGCTTTTTCTCGCTTCGGCGATATGCTCCACCATGACATCGCGTTTGTTGCCATCCTCTATTTCGCTCGAAAGCAAAGCCGCCATGAATTCTGAAAGATAATGAGCTTTCAGGTATGCCGTTTGGTAACCGACCATCGCATAAGCGGCGGTATGGCTTTTGTTAAAACCGTAACCGCCGAACACCACGATGAGCTGAAAAATCTCCTCGGCAATTTCCTGCGCCAAACCCCGCTCGACAGCACCGCGAAGAAACTCTGCTTTTCGCTGGTCGATAATGTCGTATTTCTTTTTTGAAATGGCTTTGATGCAGGCATAGGCGCTTGAGAGCTCAATTCCCCCCAGACGATTCAGGATGCGCATGATCTGTTCTTGATAGACCATGACCCCATAGGTTTCTTCCAGTACTTCCTTAATCACCGGGTGTGCGTAGGTGGGTTTTTCCCTGCCGTGTTTGCGGTTCACATAAGAGTCGACCATGCCGCCTTCCAGCGGGCCGGGGCGATAAAGTGCCATGAGGGCGATGATGTCGCGAATGTTGTCCGGTTTAAGCTTTTTGAGCAGTTCACGGATGCCGTTACCTTCCAACTGAAAAACGCCCTTTGCATCGCCGCGCTGCAACAGCTTATAGACATCAGGGTCGTCGAGGTTCAGTTTTCGCAGATCTATGCGCTTGGCGTGATTCCGTTCAATCATGCGAAGAGCATTTTCCAGCATGGTGAGGGTTCGCAGACCAAGAAAATCCATCTTCAGCAGGCCGGCCTTCTCCAAATCCCCCATCACCCACTGGGTGGTTACGGCAAAGGCTGGGACTGAGCCGTCTTCACCTTTTCGCACCATGCGCTGCAGGGGTACATAGTCAACCAATGGCCCATTTGAGATCACAACACCCGCTGCATGAGTGCCCACATTGCGGTTGGTACCTTCCAGCTTGAGTGCTGTTTCCAGCACTCTGGCCACATCACCGCTTTCATCGCGGGCGCGGCGCAGGTCTTGGCTTTCCTTGAGTGCTTCCTCGAGGGTTACACCCGGGCGGTCAGGCACGAACGATGTAAGCAGGTTCACCTTTTCCAAAGGAAGGTCATAAACGCGACCGACATCCTTGATGGCCGCCTTGGCAGCCATGGTGCCAAAAGTCCCGATCTGGGCAACGCTAGCCTCGCCATAGCGCTGGCGGACATATGCAATGACCTCGTCACGGCGGTCCTTGCAAAAATCGATATCGATATCAGGCGCCTCGGCCCGATTGGGATCAAGAAATCGTTCAAAAAGAAGATCGTATTCCAGCGGGCACACATGGCTCAATTTCAGGGCATAGCTTACCAGCGCTCCGCAGGCTGATCCTCTGGCCCCGCAAGGAATGCCTTTTTCCTCGGCAAAACGGACAAAATCGCGGACCACAAGAAAATAACTGGCAAAACCCATGCGGCAAATAATGGATAGCTCATGGTCCATCCGCTCAAGAACTGGTGCGGGAATATCACTACCGTAACGGTCGACCACGCCTTCCATGCACAATTCGCGTAGATAATCCTCAGGACTTTTGCCTTGGGGTGGTAGATAAACCGGAAAGTGCCTCTTGGTTAGGTCCAGTTTGATATCGATCGAATCGGCGATTTCCTGGCTTCGCCTTACAGCCGCCTCATGCCTCGGAAAAAGGGAATACATCTCCTCTGGCCCGCGGACATGGAATTCCCTCGACCCATATTTAATCCTATTAGGATCGGTAAGAAGTTTCCCAGTATTGATGCATAGGAGCACATCATGGGCCTGCCAGTCATCCGAAGACAGGTAGTGAGCATCGGAAGTCGCAACCAGTGGCAAACCCACCTTGTCGGCTACATCGATGGCTCCATCCATGCAAAGGCGCTGGATCTCCAGTCCATTATTCTGGATCTCAACAAAGAAGTTATCCCCAAAATTTTTAGCAAACCATTCAGCCAACTTGCGGGCCTCGGAATGCTGATCCTTAAGTATCAACTCGCTAAATTCGCTGGAGGCGCAACCGGACAGGATCACAAGGCCTTCCTTGTGCGCCAAAAGGGCTTGCTTGTCGATGCGAGGGACATAGTGGTAGCCCTCGAGAAAAGCCAGGGAAGACAACTTGATCAGGTTTTTAAAACCTTGCTGATTTTTGGCCAAAACCGTTAGGTGGAAGCCGGCATCGCCGCGCTTTCGCGCCTCTTTTTCAGTTCTGGAACTTGGTGCTACATAAGCCTCATAACCAATGATCGGGTTGACGGAATTGGCCCGACATTCCTGATAAAACTCCAAGGCACCGTACAAGTTGCCGTGATCTGTCAGGGCCACAGCATTCATGCCGCGGCTCTTTACTGACTGTACTAATTCGGGAATTCTGGATGCCCCATCCAGAAGGCTGTAATGGCTGTGACAATGTAGATGGGCGAAAGGTCGGTTTGATGGGGCCATAGTGGCATCCTGATCTTAAGACTATTGGGTAACAATCCCCCGACAACTATTGATTCTAACGGGCTTAAGATTCTCCTCTTTCGCCCATGGAGAAAATTGTCCCAAAACCATGCCGGGCTTGAACTTCAGGTCAACTAGGGTTGTCAGGACCGCTCGATTGAAGCATTTATTTCGTCATTCACAACGGGATCAGCCAAGGCTAGCGCATAACGGGCCAAGGCTATCTGAACTGCCAAGATTCGCTGGGTTGAGGCAAAATCTACAGTCGAACTTTGTCCTGATTCGATTTGATTTCCTTGCATTTTTTCAGTGGCCAAACAAAGGTTCCAATGCAAGAAATCTAGCAATTCAGATAATCGGGCCACCTGGGTCGGAGACATGTGCGCAGGTAAAGGCGGCAGGGCACTTTTTCCAAAAAACACCAAGCCATTATCGCTGTGGACGTTTCCCGGTTCCGGGTATTTCCAAGGCCCATCAATTGGCGCAGTTTCGCCCCCCCATGGAGCTACATAGCGGCCCAGAGTGGTGTTGCCCGAGGTACCGGTAGCTTTTCCAGATTTGGCATCAATT
Source organism: uncultured Planctomycetaceae bacterium (assembly GCA_903912515.1). Classification (GTDB taxonomy): domain Bacteria; phylum Planctomycetota; class Planctomycetia; order Gemmatales; family Gemmataceae; genus UBA6894. Next base: position 887 of record CAIWHS010000203.1, on the reverse strand, counting down.
TCAGCGGGCTGCCGGGGGGATGCTTGCTCACTTTGAATGTCTTCCAGCCTTTTTTGGATATCCGCTGACGATCCAAAAAGAATGGCGGTTTTGCCAATCTGAATACGGTCGCCGGGCAATAGGCACCTCAGATTAATGGGTTGACCATTCACCCTCGTGCCGTTGGTGCTATCGAGATCAACCAAAATGACTTCGCCCTTTTCGACGCTAATTTTTGCATGAAAGCGGCTAACCCTGTCATCATTTAGCCGTAAGCTGTTCTCATCTTCACGCCCAATTGAAACGGGGGATGAAAGGGCACGAAAAAACCGCCCTTTTTCAAAGCCTTCTAAAATCTGAAAAGTTAATTCCATGAATTTTTTCGCCAGTGCCCAATGGCCAATTTGATGCGTTTAAAATCCGCCCGCCGAATTATCCACCTTCCTGACCCATTGGGCAAATCAAAGGAGTGAGCATGCTCATGGAACGAAACCAAGTTTCCTGGCGCTTGGCCACTTGGCAAGTTCCCTCAATGATTTTGCGTTCAGCCTCAGGAAGGCTTAATTTTCCATGCACGACATCCATAAGTTGGCAATAACCAACAGCTTGGCTGGCTGTTTTCCCCCATTCGCCATAGCGTGCTTTCAAATCCCGTACTTCTTCCATCCATCCACCCTGGATCATTTCCCGACTTCTTAGGGCAATGCGTTCACGCAGCAAATTCCTTGGCCAAGCAAGCCAGACCCAGCGCTCATCTCCTTCTGGTCCTTCGGGAACTTCCCTGCCCCATTGGGCCTGGAATTTAGTGATAGTTTCCCCGGTGAGCTCCAGAACCTCCAAGGCCCTTACCAGCCTTCGAGAATCGTTAGGGTGTATGCGTTTGGCGGCCGTAGGGTCTTTCTCGGCAA
>CAIWHS010000202.1 GCA_903912515.1 uncultured Planctomycetaceae bacterium | reverse complement strand
GCTTGCAGGTCAATGTAGCCATTCCCTGCGGGCCGGATGGTCTTCCATGCAACTGTCCCATGCTTGCCAAGGTAACTCGCCGAGTAGTCACGAACCTTCTCAGGCTGATATTCCAGATCAAAGCCTGCATCAGCCTCACCGTTCTCGAACGGGCCAATGATCTTCAATCGCTCTGGCGTGAACAATGCCGTTCGCAGGGTGGTCAAATACTCCACCAGGTCCACCAGATCGTCTTCGGAAAGATAGGCAACCAAATTGGCTGGCATGATCGATTCTTGCGACTTGCCCCGCTCCTCGACATCTCCCTTGGCAATGCGCTGGTCTTTGCCATTGGCATCCCTTAGGGTCAGGCCCTCGGCCGTTTCCTCCACCAACAGGCCCGAAAGGGTTTGGCCTTTGGTGGTGGTCACCACATGCGTCAGGTATTGGTCAGCAATTGCCTTGCCCGGTTGCAGGATCGAATCGTAAAGATTTTCTCGGCTTGCCTTCACTCCAATCAGGGAAAGGTCTGGCCCTATCCGACCGCCCTGCCCGCCAACCAAATGACACCGCGCGCATTGCAAATCGCTTTTCACGCTGGCTTCCCATAACTTCTGCCCATTGGCAACCTTGCCTTGGCGCTTAGCCAACTCCCCAGAGCTTGGCAGTTTCTTGGGATCCAATTTGCCCGGCGCCGGAAATACCGCCGTACCCTCCCGACGCACATCCGCAAAGGAACTATTCCGAATAATCCTGCCCACTTGCGGTATCAGCGCAGCAGGAAGTTTGCCCGCTTTCTGCTGCCCAATCAGATAACGCCCGCCCAAAAAAGTCCCTGCCAATGTTTCTGCGGCAGCAGAACGACGAGCGGCATTCGAACCCTCAACTATTCCCTTCAAGGCGTTCAGTGCTCTTTGAGCAAGTGGTGCAATACGGTTGTCCGGTAAAAAGTCGCCCATTGCCTTGATGGCAAAAAGGTCTGTCCCCTCTTCTTCCGAAAGTTTCAGCAGGCTTTCCAAGGCTTCAGCCGTGCCAATGCGCCCAAGTGCGCCCACAGCCAAACCCCGCAATTCCGCCGGCTGCTTTGCTCCCTGCGCTACCTCCCTGACCAAGTCCAATCGGTCATTCAGTTGACTAATCGCAATCAGGTTAATCGCATCTGCCTGGCGGCCCGTTTTTGCCAAACTATCCACCGTTGCCAAAAGACTGCTATCCTTGCGCAACGCATCATTGCTTTTTTGCAAGCGAATGGACACCTTTTCCAAGGCCATTTTACGCAGGCTTTCCGGCGCATTCGAAAGCAACAGTTCAAGGGTAGCCTTCCCGGCTTCCAAGCTGTCGTCGGTCGCAAGCACGCTGGCCAATTTGTTACGATGCTCCTCCGTCAACTGCGGGTTGGCCAATGCCATTGCCAATCGGCTGCCCAGCCCAGGCGGGCGCAATTCAAGCGCCAGAGCCTCGGCTTTGCTGTCCCAATTGGGAAACACTTGGAAAAAACTTTCCAATAGCTTCTCTTTGCCCATGGGGGCCTGATCCGCTGCAATCGCCAACGCCTTGATCAAAAACAGATCATCAGCCTGCGCTGCTTGGGCTGCCTTATAAAATGCTCCAGCATATTCAGTTGCTGGTTTATCGGTCAGGTTAAGCACTGCTTCGCGCAGTACCATCGGGCCCGACTCGCTCTTCTTTGCAACCAGAGAGACGCCCCTTTCGCCAAGCCAGTGCCTCAGTCGCTCCGCTTGGGTGGCCAACCGGCTGTCTTCCATGCCATCTAACAGCCCTGCTAACCCTATATCCGCTTGGGGATCACGAATCATGCAGTCGGCAAGCATCCAGCGTGCCCGCGCCTTCACCCAAGCTGGGTTATTCCCTGATGCCAACGGCTTCAAGGTTGCAGCCGCGTCCTGCGCACTCATTTGGTGCAATGCATCGATCGCCATCCACCTAACCGATTTGGCAGGCGATATCAATGCCTCACGAATGCCTTCACCCGTTGAAACATCCACCTTGGCCTTCGTGTACTTGCTCCCTTTGGGTGCCAAACGAAAAATGCGGCCCCGTTGCGTATCGCCCATGCCGTGGCCACCGACGCCCGGGTCACACCAGTCAGCAATCATCACCGAACCATCGGGAGCCACCTGCACATCGCTAGGCCTAAACCAGGTGTCTTTCGATTGCACAATGTCTTCACGGTCCACCGCATAACCCGCACCCTGGGCCTTCAACTGGTAAAGCCGAATCTGCCTCGGCCCCGCATCCGCATGCAACAGTTGACCGCGAAACTTCTCTGGCAAAAGACTGCCCTCATAAACCGCCAAACCCGTTGGGCTGCCAAAGCCTGTGCGCAGAATCTTCGGCACAATCCCCGGCATCTCTTCATGCCAGTGAGTTTGACCAGGCCCTCTGGGGTGATAACCATAGTTGCCCCCCTTCATCACCAGACAAATACGAGTCTGCATGTTGCCATCATCGTCATTGTCCGAAATGAATAGCTCGCCAAAACTGTCCAATGCCGGCATATAGTTGTTTCGAAAATTATGAGCTATCAGCTCCAGATTTTTGCCATCGGCGTCACAACGCCAGATCGTTCCAGCCCGACAGTCAGTCGAATTGCTAGTGAAGGATTTGCCCTTCCCATCGCTTGCCTTCAGCCCTCGCACACCCGCATCACCCACGCTGAAATAAAGGCGCCCATCGGGCCCGACAAACACACCATGAATCCCGTGATCATGATCAATCCCGTTAAAACCGCTGAGAAGTTTCTCCGGTGGGCCATCCGCCTTCCCGTCCCCATCGGCATCCCTCAACACCAACAAGTCAGGGGATTGACACAGATACACAGTCCAACCCGGCCCCTTGGCTGCTTTGGCTACCGCTATTCCAAGCGGGCTCATCAATTCCGGCCCCTGATAAAAGGTGCTGGCAGTTTCCGCCCGCCCGTCGCCGTTAGTGTCCGTCAGGATCACCACCCTGTCTCCTTCCTTACGGATGGGAGGCTGGTTGCGAAGCTTCTGGCGATAATTGATCGCCTCACAGATCCACACCCGCCCAAGATGGTCTATATCCATGGTGGTGGGGTTGACGCATTCGGGCTCCGCCGCGAAAAGCGTGGCCTCCAGACCACCAGAGACCTGCAGTGTGCCCACTGCCTTATCCGGTGCCGTCTGCCCACTTGCCAACAGGGCTGAAATCAACCAAGGAAATGCAATTTTGCCGACCATGTTTAAAACCTCGCTTGTTTGTAACCTTGCCTGACAGATTAACAGGAAATAATTCCACTGGGTTTGCGACAACTCGAGTTTTTCTTAACTATAATATAGCAAAGGACTTGCGGCGAAATCGCCACGATGGGCATTCAAAACTGGGCTACCTTTTTCTGAACCAAAACTTTCCGTTTTTCGCAGTATAGCTATGGGGGCGTTTAAACCCCAAAGAGGAAATACCAGTATGTTTTACATGAATTTCACCTACCTTCTGTTTGCCCTGCCCGGCATGCTTCTGGCAGCTTGGGCACAGTATAAGGTGACCAGCGCCTACCGCCGCGCTTCCCAAATCTCCAGCCATCAGGGCTTCACCGGAGCCCAAGCCGCCAGCCACATGCTCCAGGCATACGGTGTCGGTGGTTTGGGTATCGAACCCATTGCTGGCGAAATGACCGACCATTACGACCCCAAGTACAAAGTTTTGCGACTAAGCGAGGGCGTCTACGCTTCCACCTCCCTCGCTGCCGTTGGCATTGCCGCTCACGAGGCTGGTCATGCCCTGCAAGATGCCCAACGCTACCCCTTACTGGTCACCCGTGGCGCCTTAGTGCCTCTGGCCAATGTCGCTGGCAATCTGAGCTGGTTTATCATCATGGGTGGCATGCTGCTTCTGGCGACCGGTGCCATTTTGGGTAAAGCGGTCCTGCTGGTGGGCGTTGCACTTTTCTCGGTCACCGTCCTTTTCCAACTGGTCAACCTTCCTGTCGAATTCGATGCCAGCAGGCGAGCCCGCATTGCCTTGGTCGAGCAAGGAATTGTTTCACCAGACGAAGACCTGGAAGTGAAAAAGGTTTTGGATGCTGCCGCCCTCACCTACTTAGCAGGCACTCTGACTGGCATTTTGACCTTGGTTTACTACTTATACGAATCAGGGCTGCTAGGTGGCGGTCGAAACGACTGATCCGTAACCCACTATTTGCCATCCTTCAACCCCGCCTTTCCAAAACGGGGTTTTTTATTGCCTGCCTTGGCGAATCTTTTCCAGCCTGCTTGCCATTTCAACTGTCCGGGTAGCCTCTCTATCAGCCAAGTTCTCTGTCTCACCCGGATCGGTGGCAAGGTTGTACAGTTGATGCCCTGGGTCATTCCCCAACTCCGTGTTGGTTGGCCCGCTCTTTTTGGGCCCTTTGCTAGGCTCGATGTACTTCCAATCACCCTCGCGGAATGCCAACTTCGCAGCCGGCCCGTCTCCCATCCCCTGAATCACAAGGCTGCTTCGCCCCTCTTTGCTTTTTCCCAATAAAGCTTTCAGTTGGCTTTGGCTGTCAGGCGCGGTGGCAGTGGTGCCGATCAAACCAGCAAGCTCCGAAAAGCTGGCTAAAAAATCAACTTGGCTTACCAGTGCCGCCGAGGTGATTCCTGGCTTGATTTGCTTGGGCCATCGGACAAGCAGGGGAATTCGGGTGCCTCCCTCAAATCGACTGTATTTCCCACCCCGCCAAGGCCCGGCTGGTTTGTGATCACCCAGCTTGCTCACCGCGTCATCTTGGTAACCATCATCCACTACAGGTCCATTGTCGCTTGACAACAGAACCAGAGTGTCATCTGCAATTCCTTTCCGCTCCAGCGCCGCCAACACCTCACCAACACACCAGTCCGCCTGAACTATTGCGTCACCCCGGGGCCCCATACCACTTTTTCCCACAAACCTGGGGTGTGGAACTCGGGGCACATGAATGTCGTGCAAGGCGAAGAAAAGGAAAAATGGCTTCTCACCCGCCTGATCAATGAACCTGACCGCCTCCCCTGTGAGCCTGTCGGCCATTTCCTCGTCAACCCACCTGGCCATTTTACCACCTGTCATATATCCAATCCGGCTGATGCCGTTCACTATGGTCATGTCATGGCCATGGCTGGGTTTCATTTTCAACAAATCAGGCCTGGCCTTTCCCGTCGGTTCCTCCCCCAGCGGTTTGCCATAGGCCACGGTGATCGGGTCGCTTGGGTCAAGATTTTCCACCACGCGATTGCGCACATAGACACAGGGCACACGGTCTCCGGTTGCGGGCACCAGAAAGCAGGTGTCAAAACCTATGTCTAGCGGGCCGGGGGTGATTGCACTGTTCCAATCCACCTTTCCCTTGCCTAAACCCAAATGCCATTTACCTACAACACCAGTCCGATAACCTGCCGTTTTTAGCAAGCCTGGCAAAGTAGCCCGGCCGGGCTCAATCACCAAGTTGGCATCCCCCGGCAAAACCGTGGTCCCTTTGCGCCGCCAAGGGTACTCGCCTGTCAAAAGTGCATAACGCGATGGGGTGCAAGTGGCGCTGGTGCAATAGGCCGATGTGTGGCGCACACCTTCCATCGCCAGTCGGTCCATGTTAGGTGTTTTTACCCGTTTGGCACCGTAACAGCCCAGATCGCCATACCCCAAATCATCCGCATATATCAGCACGATCGCCTTGGGTTTTGGCTCTGCGCCATGGGCTAGGGAAACAG
>CAIWHS010000201.1 GCA_903912515.1 uncultured Planctomycetaceae bacterium | reverse complement strand
TCTTGGCCCTACTGTCTCAATTGCCGGATATGCCCAGAAATCCATTGGTGGCACAAGGTTTGGCCGCCTTGGCCAGCCTGATGGGACTTGCCTCCATTTTCACTTGGGGAAGGCCTTATACCCTGCGCGGAGCCTTCGGTTTATTCTCCCTGATGATGTTCTGGATGATGATTGGGTGTTTCTTCGATGCCAAACCGGATTTCAAGGCTGGCGTTTTTGCGGCTTTCATCGGTCTTGCAAGCGGCGCTTACGCCATCCTAGGCAAAATCCCGATTCGGCGAACTTAACTGGCCGGATTGAGAACCAAAAAAAAAGGGTCAGTCAACATTTTCGCCTACAAGAATACTTCTTGGCATGAGGTTTCGCATTGCTACTCAAAACTCCGCCTTGGTGGTACCCACCTCATCTTTTTAACACTGGCTTGGGAAAGCGTATCTTGAATTGAAATAAGCCTTCACAGCGGAATCCAAACCTTTAGAGGCACTAAGGAAAGCAAATGGACCTGAAAGAGGCGGTACGAGAGGGGGATCAGGAGAAAATAATTGCCCTGCTCAACGCCGGTGCCGACATTCGTTATGTGAAGCCTAGCGGCTACACCGTGATGATTGATGTGATGCACGGGCGGCCAAATCAGCAGAGCCAGAACCTCATTCCCCTACTTCGCCTCCTCATTGATCGAGGTGCCGATCTCGACGCTGTGAGTGATCACAGTGAATCAGCCCTCAGTGTCGCTGCCCTTATCGGCCGACTTGACGCGATACGGCTTTTGCTGGAGGCAGGCGCTAATCCAGACCCTTTAGAATGGTCATCACTTCACAGGGCAGTGGCCATCGGGACTCTTGAGGAGGTCCGAGAGCGGATCAAACTAGGTGACGATCTGAAAGTGCGCGACCGGTGGGAACGAACCCCATGGCTCTTGAGCATCCAGACGCGGGACTTGGCCAAGGCCCAGTTTCTGCTAAACGCCGGAGCTGATTTGAACGATCGTGACAGGTTGGACAATACGGCCCTCATCCTCGCGATTGAGGCGAATGATCCGGTGATGTTGCGCTGGCTCCTGGATCAGGGACTTGATCCCAACGGGACAGGTGAGTGTGACGATACCGTTTTGATCAAGGCGGCGGAAAGTGGCGGTGTGGAGTGCGTGCGAACACTCATTACCGCTGGGGCCGACCCAAATCTTAGCAAGGAATCCACCACTCCCATCGGTTCTGCAGCAAACCTTGAAATTGCCAGGGTGATCGCCCAGGCCGGTGGCGATTTCGCACAGGTGAATGAGGATGTTCGGGATGAATTGACCAAACGGAAAAGGACCGATTCGATTGAATGTTCGGCTGAGGAATACCAGGTGGCCAAGCGCCGGATTTTCGGTAATGCCAATCCGCAACCCATGAACTTCCCTTATTGGCAGGCCATGGTTAACCATGGGAGGAATGCGTACAGGGCCCGCTCGCAGTTTGGATACGACGACCTTCGCGATGGCCCGATCTGGTGCTTTGACCGATTCGGGAAGTCGTTCACCGAATTGCCGGATGGGCGGGTCATCGAGATCGGGGGCGAGCACGAGGATTTTTACGACCCTGACTTTTGCATCTACAACGATGTCATTGTCAACCGAGGTGACGGCACCTTCGAGATATACGGATACCCCGAAGATGTTTTCCCTCCGACCGATTTTCACACGGCCACCCTGGTTCGGAAGGCAATCTACATCATTGGCAACCTCGGGTACCTGGATAGACGGCAGTATGGTGCGACCCAGGTTTACCGATTGGACATCGATACCCTGGTGATGGAGCCCGTCGAGACAACCGGCGAAGCTCCTGGTTGGATTCATGAACATCGTGCCCGGCTGGTCGGGAATTGCATCGAGGTGACTGGAGGGGAAATTTGCAATTTGGTCGGTGCGGAAGAACAATTTGTGGAAAACGAAGAACGGTTTGTGCTCGACCTTGGGACCAGGATATGGTCGAAGGGATAAGGTATTTATGCTCAAGGCATCTTCACTTTAGCCTTGATGCTGATTTTGGCCAGGTATTCGGCGAAGCCGCGTTGGTAGTCCCTGGCCGTGCCAGATTGCTGACCAGTTGGATAATTTCAATCGCCAAAGACCTGCGTGACAAACTCGCTAACAACAAGCAATGGTCCCAAGCCCGCAGTCTGGAGGAACGCTGCAAGCTAACCGGCTTGGCCTTCGACCCACTGCCAAAACAGCCCTTTGAATGATTCCCTCCACCCAAATCCGCAAACCCCATGGGTTATTGGCGGTGGCGAAGTTGGCAATGAAATATTTAATGATGTAGACTGGGCGAAATGAATCAGGACATGTACCAGTTGCTGAACCTTTTTTTTGGCCTTTGAAATTGTTGAATGGCCTCTTTTTGTTTCCGCATTTTGGTAAATGATTGCAATGCAAAACCAGATTTCGAATGAACAAATTGCATATTTCTGCCAATTGGGTGCATCCCTTTTTTTCCTTTTGCCAGGCTCCTTGATCGTCATTTACAACTATTTGCTGAGCGTCATCAATTGGCGAAAAGAGAAAAAATCTTCCTTGGTACTACTTCTTGGCAGCTTCCCAATGTTTTTTGGCCTTTTGTTGTTTCCGGCAAATACGGTGCGTCTCGTCTGCTGGCTCCCGTTTCTTATAGATCCAGGTAGTTGGGTATTGGTCGATACTTTCATGGCTTTCATGAAAGTATCCAGGCCCACTGGGCCAAGGTAGGAAATAAAAAAGTGTCATTCAACATTTTCGCCAACAAAATATTTTCTAGCATGAGCTTTCTCATTGGCACCCAGTCCTCCGCCTATGCGGTACCCACCTCGTCTTCCGTCCGCACCAGCACCCAACAACTCCCCCAAATGGGTCGCCAAAACAAAGGCACCAAAACCACCTTGAAACCAGGCTTCTTCCAAATTGGCAGGGCCTGTCCCCATCTAGACCAATTGCACTTCTTGCCCTTATTGCATGGGGGCCTTGGCGGTGGCGATGTTAGTTGGGTTTGTTTTTTGGGGTAGGCTGATCGAAAGGTTATTAGGGCCTGCGCCAATTGCTGGTCCTTTTTTTGGCCCCTTGATAATTTGAAGGTCCCTCTTTTGGTATTCTAGATAAAAGAATGAATAAAAAGAGGTAAGGAAATGGCGGCATTTACCGAACTGGATTGGAATAGGTTTGACGTCTCTGCAATTGTAGATTCGAAGGGAATTATCTCCATCGATGAGCGTAGGCGAAACAAGTGCCTGGGTTGGCTGAATCGGAATGGGTATGAAGTGGAATCTATCGACTGCTCCCTTGGATTAACCCATGCAATACCCGAGCTCGGCAAAATGCTCAATTGGCAGCAGCAGTTTGGCTACACCCTCACCGCAGACAACCGAAATCTCAACGCCTTGAGGGACGGTTTTGAATTCAATGTCCCGAAGGATGGCGGCAAGGTCTTTGAACTAAATCGGGCCGACATGGCCTGGCAGGAGGATGCCTGGTGGCTGCTTGGACTTTTGAGGATCGCCGAAGAATTATCTAGGCGGCAACTTGCTCTCGGAAGGCGATTTTTTACTCTGCTCGTGCTTCCTGAGGATTCGCTCCTTGCTGGACAGGTTTACGAGACCAACAAAGTACCGATACCATTTTGGGACCCCTGTCAGGCAATCCATGAATTTGATGCTGACTGAATGCCAGTAAGACAGCCAAAAAGGAATTCTCATTTTTGAAATCTTAGGCAACTCAAAACCTCAATTCCTTCCCAGATCCCAATCTTTTACTTCACATACCTTTGGCGGTGGCAAAATTGGTGGTGGGGGGGGTAGATCTGGTCCATCGCCTTGATGAGTCCCCGCCTTTAAACTGCTCCTTTTACAAAGTCAGCAACTGCGGCCAGCGTGCCTGAAAAACAAACCCAATACCGTTACAGTGCAGCACGAACTTCCAGTGCGACTCCGACAATCGGTAGCTGTCAAAGCCAATGATGTCCCACGGCAGGTTTAGATCGTCCGGACTGTCGCCGTTAACTTCGATGAAGGTGATCTTGACCTCAGTGAACTCCGCAACCTTCACATCCGCCAAACTTTCCCACGGGGCGACCGACACGACCAGCCGACCATCAGCCAGAACGATCTCCACAACAGCGTGCACGCCGCCCGAACCGTACAGAAACATCTCGATCGGGGTAGCCATCCCACCCTCACAAACTAAAAGTCAGCCCGAACCAGTCAAACCATGGCACCGGTTTTCCGAGCTGCTGGCAAGGTTTGAAAGGCCATCCCCACCACCCCCTAGAGGAAGGTTCCAGGCAGATGCTTACGCAGATCTGATTCTCCAGCATCGGTCAACTGGTTCCAACGAAGATCCAGCTTGGTCAACTGTTTCAATTCTTTGAGATGGACCACACCGGCGTCGGTCAAATGGTTCAAACTAAGATCCAGCGAGGTCAACTGTTTCAGTTCCTTGAGATGGATTAGACCGGCGTCGGTCAACTGGTTCTTCCAAAGATCCAGCGAGGTCAACTGTTTCAGTTCCTTGAGATGGACCACACCGGCATCGGTCAAATGGGCACCACGAAGATCTAGCGAAGTCAATTGTTTCAATTCCTTGAGATGGACTAGGCCGGCGTCGGTCAAATGGTTCAAACTAAGATCCAGCGAGGTCAACTGTTTCAATTCCTTGAGATGGACCAGCCCGGCGTCGGTCAACTCGTTCCAACGAAGGTCCAGCAAAGTCAATTGTTTCAGTTCCCTGAGATGGACCAGATCGACATCGGTCAACTGGTTCTCACCAAGATCCAGCGAAGTCAACTGTTTCAATTCCTTGAGATGGAGCAGCCCGGCGGGATTAATTTTCTCAAAAGACAGGTCCAAATACCGGCACTGCTCCAGATCTGGGATGGCGATCCCAAGGGTTTTCTCGATTTGGCTAGCCAATATCTGATACAGCCTTGAACGAAGTCTCAGCAGGTCCTCCCGCTTGCACCCCAGCTCCACGACACGCTCCACCTGGCCTAGGAGCCCATCCAGGTCCCTGCGCTTCACCCGCTCCGCGATTGTCGCCAGCAGTTCCCGCAATTCGGTATCATTGGCCGATTTTTTAGGATCGATTGATTCGCCGGGGCTGGTCACAGATTTTACCTCTTCGGTGAAATGGTTTTCCGATTGGTTTTGGACAGCAGCATCCTTGGCAACTCAATGCCATCGCACCAAAGTCGATGGAGGTCTTTTGTCGGCATTCCCCAGAATTCGCCACACAGGCAATATTCCAGTTTTCACCAAAAGGTTGGTTC
>CAIWHS010000200.1 GCA_903912515.1 uncultured Planctomycetaceae bacterium | reverse complement strand
GAGAGGCCGAAAGAATGGCGGCTGCATTGGCCCTTGCCGGCGGCCAAATTGGGGATAAAAAACCTAAAAAGCAGATGGGATCAGAGCCTGTGGACGCTGATCCCGATATGAAGAGGCTTTCTAGAGAGATCTCGGATTTAATTGGTCTGGGGGCGGAATTTAGAATTAAGGGCAAGGGCGGGGAATTGCGAATTCAATTTAGCCAATTTGACGAGCTTGATTCCTTGCTAAAAAAACTGGGTATTGAGGCAAATCGGTAATTGAGCCTAGATCAGCGCCCACATCCGAAAATCGCATCTTGGGAAGATTCGGAGCACGATAACTACCGCGTCTATAGCAAAGCGGAACTGGATGCATTGCGTCTGGCTAACCCTAAAAAATTTGCCTCAATTAACAGTTGGCGAGTCATTCTTGCGCAAATAACGATTACAGCGCTTTTGGGGGTGCTTTGGGGTATTTTCAGTGAAGCAAATACCAGAAGCGTTTATACTTATTCGGCTCTAGTTGGTGGTTTGATTGGATTTTTGCCTTCCGCGCTATTTTTGTTGCGATTAACAGCAGCTAAAAAGAATTCCAAATCAAATCCTGGCGGCTACTTAGCAGCGGTTGTGTCTGGTGAATTTATTAAAATCCTGGCCACTTTCCTTCTGTTTATTGGCTTTGCCCTTAAGCAACCGGATTTGAAATGGATACCATTGCTTGTTACTTATCTGGCTACGTTGCAGTGTTACTTGCTAGCGTGGTTTTGGAAATAATAGGCAATTATTAAAGGACGAGTTTAGAGATGTCTAGCGAAGTAAACGCAGCGGCAGAAATGGCCCACAACGTGGCGAGTGAACCTCTTACTCCTACAGCTTATATTGCCGAACATCTACAAAACTTGAATACCCTTGGCGGCCATCAAGCCTCCATCATTGACTTCAGCGTAGTTAACCTAGACACCATGTTTTGGACCACATTAATGGGTCTGCTGGCTGTTTTCCTATTAGTCATCGCCGCTCGCAGAGCTTCCCCAGGTGTTCCTGGCCGCTTCCAGTGTTTAGTTGAAATGTTGGTTGAGATGGTCGAAACCCAATCTAAGGGAATTGTTCATGGCGACAGATCTTATGTTGCCCCCCTCGCGCTATTCGTGTTTTGCTGGATCATTCTTTTAAATACCTTGGACCTCATCCCAGTGGATTGGATTTTTGGGGTCAATCAATTTATCGGTAGCTTTGGTGTGCATGTGCCCCACCACAAAATTGTTCCAACGACCGACCTTAATGCAACATTGGGGCTGTCCTTTTCGGTATTGCTCTTAGTTTTTTATTACAGCTTCAAGGTCAAGGGTTTTGGCGGATTCATGCATGAGTTAGTTTCCGCACCATTTGGCGCTAAGTGGTACTTGGCCCCATTCAATTTGGTTCTGAACATCATCGAGTATGTTGCTAAAGGCGTTTCTTTAGGAATGCGACTTTTCGGCAATATGTATGCAGGCGAACTCATCTTTTTGTTGATTGCGCTCTTGGGAAGTATGTGGACCTTTAATCTCGACCTTTATATGTTGGGCTTCGTTGGCAACGTCTTAGCTGGCTCGGCATGGGCTATCTTCCACATCTTAGTTATCCTGTTGCAAGCTTTTATTTTCATGATGTTGACCTTGGTTTACATTGGCCAAGCTCATAGTCACCATTAACCTTTTTATTTTTAACCTCACCTTCAATACTTAGGAGTAAACATGCAAGCATTCTTAGCCAACATTCAAGGACTAACCGCTATCGGTATTGGCCTCATCATCGGCCTCGGCG
>CAIWHS010000199.1 GCA_903912515.1 uncultured Planctomycetaceae bacterium | reverse complement strand
TTTGCGAAGTTCGTTGGCTGGGAACCCGCTGTCTTTCAACTGGCGAATCGCCTCACTGACGGATTCGGCCATGGGCTTGGGGTGCTGGGTGCGGATGCGCTTGCGAATAGCGTGGATGCGGGCGTGTTGCTCGGCCAAATTGTTCAGGTCGAAATAAATGGTGAAGGCGCGGATCAATTCGCGGAGGGAAGCGACATCGAGTGAATCGAGGAATTCGCGGAGGAATCTGGCATCTTCGGGGGCGCCACGGGTTCGCAGGGCGATGGCGGCCTCACGCACACGATCGAACCGGGCGAGCACCTCGGGGCCGGCCAGGCGGTCGATGGTTTGCCGAAGGAGATCCTCCAGCATGCGAATATCCTGTTCTTGTCGCTTGAGAGCTTCCTGTGTGGCGATGGAATTGGGCACGCTCATTGGGTGTCACTGCTCCCTGGCGAAACAAAAGTATGTTACCGGAGAGGGGAGGGCCACCCGGCAAAAACACGATGAGGTTAGAGATATGGTAGCAGGTGTGTCCGGGTGACTGACAGGTTGGAATCGCCTGAAAAACAAGTGTGGCCGAGGTGAAAAAAGGAAGGCGGGAACCGTGGTTCCCGCCTTAAGGCAGATGGAATTTTCTTGAGGTTCTTAGCTGACTTTGCGCAACTTGCTGATGCGGCCAGTGGCAACCCATTCGGCAACCAGGATATTGCCATCGGCATCGAAGCAGGCGTCGTGTGGGTGGACGAACTTGCCGTTTTGCCATTTTTTGGAGTCGCCGCGGATGGCGCCGCCGTCTTTGCCGGTGACGCGGGCGACATCATCTCCCAAGCGGGCAATCACATTGTCGTCCTTGTCGAGGATGCTGATGCGTGCGTGCAATTCAGGAATGACCAGCAGGCCTTTGTAGATTTCGGCGTTGGCGGGGAGGCCGAAACCTTTGATGGTTTTTTGATACTTGCCGTTGAGATCAAAGAATTGCAAGGTGTTGTGCGCCCGGTCGCAAACGACGATGCGGGGTTCGGCACCGCGGGTATCGACCCACAAGCCATGGGGTGTGTTGAACTTGCCCTCGCCCTTGCCGGGGCCGCCAAAGTGGGATTTCCAGTTGCCGTCTTTGTCGTAGCGGTGGACTACAAAGCCGCCGTAGCCGTCCACCAAGAGAAAGTCGGTGCCGCCGGGAACCCAGGCGAAGTTGGTGGGCATGAAGCGATTTTGGCCCCAGGCGCCTGTGGGGTTGGTGTCTTCACCCGCCGCGTAGACCTTGGAGTCCATGGGGGCGTATTTTTGCCAGACGGTTTCGCCGTTGAGGGTCATTTTGGCGAAGGTTTTCAGGTGTTGGTAGGCGCAGACATAGAGGAATTCCTCGCTGCCTTCCTTGCGGATCTCGATGCCGTGGCCGCCGCCTTGGAACTGAGGGCCGAAGCTGCGGATGTATTTGCCGGTTGGATCGAAGACGAAGATGGAGGGGTGGTCTTTGAGTTCCTTGCGTCCCTCGTGGATGACATAGACATTGCCTTGTGAATCGACCGCCACATTGTGGGTGGTTTGCCAGGTGAACTTGTCGGGCAGTTTGGCCCAATCGTGGATAACCTCGTAGCGGTGTTCGCCTTCGCCCGTTACGAGTGGCTTGTTTTCAGATTTGTCCTCGGTGCCTAGCAAGATGGGGCCGGCGGTTGCGGTGGCTGAGAGGGCGGCGGTGTTCTTCAAGAAGAGGCGACGATCCATGACTGAAACTCCGGGTGAGGTTGAAAAGGACGCAGAAAAAAGAAAACCATTCAAGCAGTTTAGAGACCTTCCACTTCCCAACCTTTGCGGTAGGTTCGGCGGACAAAGGCGTTGGCCTCGGGCAGATTGGTTACCCGCATGGAGGGGCCATCCCATTCGAGTTTTTGGTCCTTGAAGCGGGTTGCCAGGCAGCCCAGCAGGACGCTTTCGGTGAGCGGGCCGGCGAACGAGAACGGCGCCGAGGTTTGGCCATTGCCGCGTACGGCCTCGACAAACTGCAGGTAGTGGTCGTTGCCGCCTGGCTCGGGGAGCTTGAAGCCCTCGTATTTTTCCTTAGGGAAAAGGCGGGGGGTATCGATGTAGGGCGAATAAAGCACGCCTTTGTCGCCTATGTAGATGGAGCCTTGGTCGTGCAAGTTGGTGTTGCCGATGAGGGTTTTGAGATTTTCGGGCGGGCGAAGCGAGCCGTTGTACCAGGCAAGGACCATTTTATTGGCAGTGTATTTTGTGCCTGGAAACTCGAAGCGGACTTGGACATCGAGGCCCCAACTGTCGGCATTGGGTGCATCGCCCACGCTATGGACAGTGACCGGATTTCCCACCGCAGTGGCGGTGAAGACGGGATCGAGGATGTGGCAGCCCATGTCGCCGAAGGTGCCGGTGCCGAAATCGAGCCGTTTGCGCCATTCACCTGGGTGGTAATAGCCGGTGATGAATGGGCGTTCGGCGGCGACTCCGAGCCAGGCGTCCCAATTGAGGCTGCGGGGAGGCATGTCGACGCGGGCGGGGCGGGGGTTACGGTCGCCCCATTGCTTGCCGCTCCAGCTATGGACCTCACGGACTTTGCCGATGGCGCCTTCCTGGATGAGTGCGACGACGGTGCGGTGGATCACATGGGAGTGGATTTGGATGCCCATTTGGGTGACAAGTTTTTTGTCAGCGGCCAATTTGGTGAGTTGTCGGGACTCGTGAATGGTTTGGGTGAGGGGTTTTTGTGTGTAGACATGCAGGCCCCTTTGCATGGCGGTCATGGTGATGGGTGCGTGCATATGGTCGGGCGTGGAAATGTTGGCGCTGTCGAGGCCCTTTTCCTTGTCGAGAAGTTCGCGCCAATCTTGGTAACAGTTGACGCCTGGGAAGCGTTTTTGGATTTCGCCAAAGCGGGTGGTGTCGATATCGGCAATGGCGACCAGCTTGAGGTTTTTGCTGGCGGTGAGGGAGTTGATGTCTGCCAGTGCCATGCCGCCGGCGCCGAAACTGGCGTGGCGCACGGTTTCGCTAGGTGCGGCATGGCCGTGGGCGCGGAAAACCATGGGGGCGGACAGGGCTGCAAGCATGCCCTTGAGGGCTGACCGGCGAGAAAGCCTTGTATTGATTTGGGGCTTGGGGTTGGCCATGGCTGGCTCCAATGGGGATTAAATTCGGCAGGCCTATGAGCTTAGCAGGGAAATTGGGATAGGTGGTAGAAAAACCTGAAAGGCAAAATGTTTTCAGGCCCCGGCCAAAATGGTAAATTTGAGGGGTTGATTGCAACCGAAAAGCCAATAACCAAGCGAGACGGCGATGATAACCACCACCGGCAATGACATAGCGAACCACAGTATTACGCAATATTTAGGAGTAGTTCGCGGGATTGTGGTGCGATCGCCCACCATCACGCAGGGCATATTTGGTGGTTTGAAAACCATCATTGGCGGCAATAACCAGGCGTTTGCCAAGGTTTGCGAGACCGCGCGGCAGGAAGCCTTCGAGCGGCTTGTGGCGCATGCCGAGGAGTTGGGTGCCCATGCGATTATTGGCATGCGCTATGACGCCACGGAATTTGCGCCTAGTGTGACCGAGGTTTTGGCCTATGGGACCGCCGTGACACTGGTGCGCCATGCTGACTGACATGCGGGTGAGTGTGCGTACGGGTCTTGATTTGGCTGGCGCAGACGGTTTTACATTTTTGCGTGGCAAAAAAGTGGGGCTATTGAGCCATGCCGCTAGCGTGAATGGCAGTTACAAAACAGCCCTTGATGTGTTGAGCGAAGCCTTGGGCGAAAGCTTGAGGATTTTGTTCACACCCGAGCATGGATTTTTTGGCCATGCCCAAGATTTGGAGCCTGTCAGAGTGGGCAACCATTCGGGAGGTGGGCCGCGGTGGGTGAGCTTGTATGGCGATGATTTTCAGTCGCTTAGCCCGCGACCTGAGGATTTGGGCCAAATTGACACTTTGGTTATTGATTTAGTAGATATTGGCAGCCGCTACTACACTTTCCAGGCCAGCATGCTTTATGCGATGGTGGTAGCTTTTGCCAACAAGGTGCAGGTGATTGTGTTGGACCGGCCCAACCCGCTATCGGGTGCCAGGGTGGAAGGTCCCATGCTGGAAGAGGGAGCGGAAAGTTTTGTCGGGCCTTACCCGATACCCACCCGGCATGGCCTGACGCTGGGTGAGCTTGCCATTCTTTATAAGGAAGAGCTGGAGCTGCAGGGCGATTTGGAAGTGATACCGTGCCAGGGATGGCGGCGCAGTTTGTACCAGGATGAGACAACCGTGCCTTGGGTGTTGCCCAGCCCCAATATGCCTACTTTGCAAACGGCATTGGTTTATCCGGGCCAATGCTTGCTGGAGGGGACGAACCTTTCGGAGGGGCGGGGAACCACCAGGCCTTTTGAATTGTTTGGTGCCCCTTGGTTGGATGCGGAGCGAGTTGCCCGAGGGCTGAACAGTTTGGGTTTGGCTGGTGTCAGCTTCCGCCCTGCCACTTTCAAACCCACTTTCCAGAAGCACCAGGGCACGATTTGCCATGGCGCCCAGATTCATGTGACGGATCGCCATACTTTTCAGCCAGTGCGTGTGGGGTTGGCGGTTTTGGAAACGGCTCGAAACCAATCGGGAAGCCATTTTCAGTGGCGCAGCGAACCGTATGAGTTTGTGGCAGACCGCCCGGCTGTTGATTTGCTGTTTGGCAGTGACAGGGAACGGTTGGGGTTGATGGAAGGTCAGAGCTGGCAAGAAATAAGCCAGGTTTGGGGTGAGGAAGAAAGTGACTTTTTGGCGCAACGGAAAGCTTATTTGATTTACGGAGATTGACCGGTGGACGTTGGCATGCCGACCCAACTTGGCGTGATTGATCTAGGTGTAGTGGCCATTTATCTGGTGGCTACTACCTTGGTTGGCGCATGGTTTCGCAAGGGGCAAAAAGACATCCAGAGCTATTTCGTGGGCGACCGCGAGGTGCATTGGTTGTTGGTGCTGGTTTCGATTGTGGCCACGGAAACCAGCACGGTCACCTTTTTGAGTGTGCCGGGAACGGCCTTCAACCCGCTAGGTGGCGACCTGACATTTTTGCAACTGGCATTTGGTTACCTTGTCGGCCGGATGGTGATCGCTTGGGTGATACTACCCGGATTTTTTCAGGGGAATTTCATCAGTGCTTACGAGGTGTTGCGCAAGCGCTTTGACAGTCGGGTGCAGCGCTGCGCCTCGCTGCTGTTTTTGGTTACCCGGACGCTGGCGGACGGCCTGCGGCTGTTCCTGACCGCGCTGCTGTTGCAACAGTTCACCGGATGGAGCATGCCGCTTTCGATTTTGGTGATGGGCGGGTTGACGGTGCTTTACACCTATTTGGGCGGCATGCAGGCGGTGCTATGGACCGATTGCATCCAGTTTTTCATCTATATGTTGGGTGCGTTGCTTGCAGGGTGGATTTTGCTGGGTGAAATTCCGGGTGGGTGGGTGGAGTTTGTGCAGGTTGGAACTGAGGCGGGCAAGTTCAGGCTTTTGAACCTTGATACCAACCCAGCCATCCCCTACACCCTGTGGGCAGGGATGATAGGGGGTGCCTTTTTCAGCATGGCCAGCCATGGGGCCGACCAGATCATGGTGCAGCGTTATCTATGCGCCAAAAGCCTTGGTCACGCGCGGGCCGCACTGGTGGCAAGCGGTGTGGTGGTGCTGGGGCAATTTCTTTTGTTTCTGCTTATCGGCGTGGGGCTTTTTGTGTTGGCCCAATCCGGATCATGGAGCCTTCCGGAAGGAATACGCAACGACCAGGTTTTTGGTCGTTTTATTGTGGAGAAACTTCCGACCGGCCTGGTAGGGCTGGTTATTGCGGCGGTGCTTGCGGCGGCGATGTCGACACTTTCGAGTTCGCTCAACAGTTCGGCCAGCGCCGCGCTTGCTGATTTTTACAAGCCTTTGCGACCGGACCGGGGTGAAGAGTCTTATCTGCAAATGTCTCGCATGCTAACCCTTGTTTTTGGTTGTGCCCAAATTGGAGTGGCGTTGTTGGCTTGGCGAATAGACAGTCCACGCAGCATTATTGACCAAGTGTTGTCAGTGGCGGGATTGACCACTGGCATGGTGCTGGGGCTGTTTCTTTTGGGGCTGATGAAACGGCCTGTGTCATCGTCGGCCGCACTTGTCGGGATGGTTTGCGGGTTTGTGGCGGTGATGGGGGTTTATATTCCAGCGGCCCTGGGAAGGCCGATCATTGCCTGGCCTTGGTACGCTTTGATAGGTAGCAGCGGGACGGTGGTGATGGCATTGATTTGTCAAGTAATGGTGCCTATCGGGCACAGGCAGCAAGAGCAGCCTGGGAATTTTTAAGAAATTTGAACATCTTTTAGTTGGCAATATCAGGCCTTGGAGGCGGAAGCGATATTGGCCAAGCCGGCCAGGGTTTCCTCTTCCACAGCGCTATCGAGCACGGTTGCTGTGGGGAAATATTGTTGGATTAGTGCGGTTAGTAAAGGCAGGTCGCGGGACAGGCCGCCCGACAGCCTGATTTTATTCCATGCGGCGTGGGGGTTGAGCTGACGGGCGCAATGAGCCAAGTTGGTGGCGAGGTCGCGAGTGGCAGCGACCAGCAGGTTACCGGCGCTGAGGTTTTCGAGGCGGATGCCTGTGAGGGAGCCTGAATCTCCAACGGCTGAGGAGAAAAAGGCGATATTGGCGGCAAGGCCGCCGGCGTCTTGGGGGGCCTGCGCAGCCAAGCGGGTGATGGTCTGCCATGGGTTTCCAACGGGCAGGTCTTGGGCGCGAGACAATTCGGTTAGCAAGTCGACCAGCGCATGGAGGGACCTGCCGGCGGGTATGTGGGTGATGGTTTCGAGGAGCAGGCCATCCAAATAGTGGCGGGTCTGGTGTGCTGCGGGTGTGTATTGATTCACCAGCCGGCTGACTTGGGCGCCGGTGGAAACATTGAGGGACAATTCGCCTGGCAGCAGACCGGCACCGAATAGGGCCCCCTGCTGATCGCCAACAACGGCGAAGACTTCGAGTTGGCTGCCCTTGCAGAGTGTGGTGCCAAGGGGAGTGACGAGGTTGGGCAGGTCTTGCCAATGGAGGTGATCGAGGCCGAGGCGGCAGAGCATTTGCCGATGCCAGCCGCCCTGAGCTAAGTTTAGCAGGCCGATGGCCATGGTGGGGTGGATGCGCGGGGCAGTGTTGGTGAGCATGGCGGCCATGGCATCGCCTATGGTGGCGGGGACGCCTTGGGCGGGAAGATTGCCCGTGCGTTTCAGCGCATGGAGCAGCAGGCTGGTGGAGCCTGGTTTCAACTCGTTGCCAATTTCGGGCAAGATGTCTGCCAGTAGCGTGGTGGCCTCTTGCAGCAGTGTGTGACCGGAAGCGGCGGGCAGTGTAGCGCGCTGGTCGCGCCAGGAGAGATAACGGGTGAGCGGTTGGCCTTGGGTGTCACAAACCACAGCGCCACCCATCTGCCCACAGAGGTAGAGGCGGTTGGCGCTGGGGGCCTGTTGAACCAGAGATTCGAGGACTTGGCGGGTGGCGTGGAGAACCTGGTGGGGATCGATCTCAAAGCAACCGGGCGGTAGGCCAGTGACCGGGTGGGGGAATGGAGCCTTGGCCACGGCCCCCACCAGCGGCTGGCCGGTGGGGGTATTGCCCAGCACGGCCCCCTTGATGGTGGTGGAGCCGATGTCGATTCCCAGTGCGGTCATTAGCCGATGTTTTCTTCGATCACTGGGTTGGTGAGTTTGCCAATTTTTTCGATCTCGATGGTCACGCTGTCGCCGGCCTTCAGGAAAACCGGTGGGGTGCGGGCGAAGCCGACGCCGTGGGGTGTTCCGGTGAGGATGACGGTGCCGGGGTGGAGGATGGTGCTTGCGGACAAAAACTCGATCAGGGTTGGGATATCGAAAATCATGTCGTTGGTGTTCCAGTCTTGCATGACCTCGCCGTTGAGGATGGTGCGGATGGAAAGGTTGTTGGGGTTAGGGACCTCGTCGGCGGTGACAAGAACCGGGCCCAGTGGGCAGAAGGTGGCAAAGGTTTTGCCACGGCACCATTGGCCGCCCCCGCCGTTACGCTGCCAGTCGCGAGCGCTGACATCGTTGGCGCAGGTGTAGCCCAGCACATGATTGAGGGCATCTTTTTTGCTGACATTGTGGCAGGTTTTTCCGATCACCACGGCCAGTTCGCATTCGTAGTCGACGGAATCACTATTCAACTTGCGTGGCAAGACGATAGGGTCGCCCGGGTTTTGCAAGGTGCCCGAATTCTTGAAGAACAGCACCGGATTTTCGGGGATAGCCTGTTTGCCTTCCTCGGCGTGCTTGCGGTAATTGAGGCCGATGCAGAGGATATCGCGGGGTTCAAGCGGGGCGAGGAGTTTTTCGACCTTGAAGGTTTCGTTGGTGTCGGTTTGCTGGCCGAACAGATCCCCTTCGAGGCGGGTGACCCTGCCGTCGAGGTGTTGTTTGCCCCAATGAACATTGCCACCCGATTTGAACCGAACAATCTTCACGATCCCTTACCCCCGCATCCCGGTTGCATTCAGGAAACATCCGGCCTACTGACCGAATGCGTAAGGGAACATAATAACAAAGTTGCCAGTCTTTTTCTGTCGTTATGGATTGGAGGCTTTTGCCCGGGTAACATCCTCTTGACAAGGAATCGCGGTAAGGGCCTGCGTACAGGCCATTTTGCGGTTTTTCATGGCCTAGGAGTGTGTGAAAATGGATGGCATGCTCTGTTTGGCCCTATGCTTGGCACCTTCTTTCCAGGCTAGCCAAGTTGAAAAAAAGCCGGAGGTGGCTGTTAAGCCAGTTGCCAAGCTTCCCACAGAATATGATGCGGGCAAAATTGAATTTTACATTCGCCAAGCCGCCCAGGAGCAAGGTTTTGTAGGCTTGGAGATGGTGGTGATTCGGAATGGCAAGCCTTCGTTGGGGTTTGGTTTTGGCAAGAGCTTGGCCAAGGAATTTAAGAACGCAAAGGATTTGACACCCGATGAGCCATTGGCCATTGGTTCTGTGAGCAAGCAGTTCACCTGTGCGGCGCTGCTGCTTTTGGCGCAAGACGGGAAACTGGCACCAACTGACAAGGTTTCTCGCTGGTACCCAGACCTTACCAATGCGAATACGGTCACCTTGCTGGATCTGATGAACCACACCTCGGGCTATACAGACTATTACCCTCTTGATTTTGTGGACCGAAGGTTGGCCAAGCCGATTTTGCCAGACGATCTTATTCGGCAATATGCAATAGGTAAGGTAGATTTTGAACCGGGAGCGAAGTATTCGTACTCGAACACAGGCTACACCATTCTGGGGCGGGTGATCGAGAAAGTTTCGGGGAAGCCCTTGGGCGTATTTTTGCGCGAGCGGTTGTTCTTGCCTGTGGGAATGACAACCGCCAGTTTTGAGCCAGAGACCGACGGTTTGATCATGGATAGAGCTCGGGCACAAGGTTATCGGGCTTTGGGAATTGATGGCAGTGAGCTTGCGCCGCCCGAGGGCCGGGGGTGGCTTAACGGGGCTGGGGGTGTGTGGGCCTCGGCCAATGATTTGGGCAAATGGGCGATGGCGCTCATGGAGGGCAAATTGTTGGATGCAAAGCATTTGGAGCTAATGACCAAGCCCCGGCTATTGAACAACGGCAAAAAGTCGAATTATGGTTGCGGATTGACGGTTCGGGAAGTGAATGGCGAGGTGGTTTGGGGGCATACCGGGTCGATTAGCGGGTTCCATGCCAACCTGACGATGGTGCCGCGCACCAAGACGGTGGTAGTGACGCTGGCAAATGCCGAGCATTTGGATGATGGCAAGCTGCACCGGGAGGTAGTGGGTTTGGCGCAAAAGGAACCTTCCAGCATTCCCACGGTGAACGGGCTGAAACCTGTGGAGCAGGCAAAAATTTTGGTGGCGGAACTGACAAAGGGAGAGATCGAGGCGAAAAATCTGGGTGAGGAATACAAGGTGTTCATGACGCCTGAACGCCAGGGGGCCTATTCACGCAAGCTGAAGGAGCTGGGCGAACCCAAATCGGTTCAGGTGGCCTCGCAGCACGAACGCGGTGGGATGGAGGTTTCGATGCTGAGGCTGGTGTTCAAGGATGGGACAGTGCTGCTGGGCAGCCTGTACCGGAAGCCAGATGGCACAGTTGAGCAGTTTTTGCTGACCCGGGAATGATATGCCTGGCAATAATATTAGGGATAATTAGGAAAGTAATTTTCTGTATAAGGCAAGATTGAAAAGGTGATTCTCATGCAGCGTTTAGCCGTTTTGGCGTTTTTGGTAGAGATGGCGGTGACATCTGCGGCGATTCGGGCCGAAAACTGGCCTGAGTTTAGGGGGCCGGACCGTCAGGGGAACTCATCAGAAAAGAATCTGCCCCTGAAATGGAGCCAGCAAGAGAACATCCGTTGGAAGGCACCCATACCGGGAGACGCATGGTCTACTCCCATTATTTGGGGTGACCGGGTGTTTCTCACCACTGCGACCGACAAGGGTGAGTCGTGCCGGATCATTTCGCTGGAGACCAAAACCGGCAAACTCCTTTGGGACAAGGAAGTATTTCGCCAGAAGCCGCGCAAGAAGGAAACCCGAAACAGTTATGCAACGCCATCGCCTGTGACCGATGGCGAGCGGGTTTATGCGGTTTTTAGTGATGGCAGTTTTGTAGCGGTCAATTTTGCAGGGGAAACCGTTTGGACCAACAGGGACCATCCATTTTACAGCCAGCATGGGTTGGGGGCATCGCCGGTGCTGAGTGATGGGGTGTTGATCATGACCATGGATGCCAGTTCGGAAGGGGAAGACAAACTGGTGGGATGGCAAACCCCATGGGACAAATCTTACATGTTGGCGCTGGATGCCAAAACCGGGAAAGTGCGCTGGAAAACCATGCGCGGGGTCAGCCGCATTTCGCATGGAACTCCCACCCTTTGGACCGGGCCCGATGGCAAGGTGCAGGTTGTCAGCGAGGCGGGGGATGTGGTGCAGGGGTTTGACCGCGACACGGGTGAAAAACTGTGGACCAGCGAGGTGGCTGGTGAGGGCAAGGTGCCTTCGACACTGGTGGCGGAAGGCAAAGTGTTCACAGCGGGTGGATTTCGCGGGCGTGAATCGATCAAGGCATTCAAGCTGGGAGGCAGGGGTGATCTGAAAGAGGCGAACCTGGTTTGGGAGCAAAAGAAGGGGAATCCTAAAGTGCCTTCCATGGTTTATGTGAAGCCTTTCCTTTTCACCGTGAATGACACCGGTTTTGCCACCTGCCTGAAAGCCGATACGGGTGAGGTTGTTTGGAATGAGCGGGTAAGCGGCGGTTTTTCGGCCTCGCCTGTTCATGCTGACGGGCGGATTTATTTGTTGGACAACAATGGCGACACCACAGTGATTGCGGCCGGGCCCAAGTACCAAGTGCTGGCGAAAAATCCTTTGGGTGAGCCTGTGCAGGCATCGATGGCGGTATCGGGTGGTCGATTGTTCATCCGGACAGGGAAGCACCTGTTTTGTGTGGGTGCTGGCGGTGACTGATGGGGTATTGATTGGCAGGCAGCAATTGGGCATTGGCTAAACAAAACCGGGTCAAATTTTAGATTAATAATATTGGTTTAATAACCTATTTGATCCGGTCATTTGGCTTTGCGATGTTTTGCATTGGGCCGGAAATTGGAGCGGGGCAGAATGTCATTGCGCTTGCATGAAGGCGCGGAAGATTCGTAATTTGCCGTAATTGATTTCGCCTGAAAGTTTTTCGAAAACCGGGGTAAGGGCTGGAGAATCGACACTGGCAAAGGCCACGCGCATACGTTCGGCCTCTTGTGGGGTGTAAAAGGCGGCCGGGTCGAGTGGCTCGCCTTGTTCAATGGCCTGGGCTAGGTGACCTTCGATAGTGGGCAGCGAAAAACCCCGGGCTAGGGCGATTTCTGCGATGCTATCGCCTGTGCGGAAGAGGCTGAGGGTTTCGAGGATGGTGGAAGCCAACCCTGAGCTAGCGGTGGATTTCTTTTTGGCTGCGGTTGGCGGGGTTTTTGGTTCGGAGAACTCTTGTCGCGGGTTGGCACTGAGCCATTCTTTTACCCCCGCCATGAAGGTGTCGCCAAACTCGGCAAGTTTTTTTTCCCCCACGCCGGGAATTTTCAAAAAACCGTTGGGTTTGGTGGGATAATTTCGGGCGATATGCCGCAAGGACACATCGGAAAAAACAACATAGGGAGGCACATTGCGGGCATCTGCCAACTTTTTGCGAATCAACCGCAGCTTGGCAAACAATCCATCGTCGCACTGGATGTCGCCGGCCTTGGCAGCGCGAGTGCCTTGGGTTTGGCTGATAGTGGCAGTTTGTGCCTTTGGCCTGCGGGTGAGCAGCACGGGGGTTCGTTCGCGCAGAGCTTTCATTCCCTGATCTGTGAGGCTGACGGTGGGGAAATCATCGGCACCCACCTCAGCCAGGCCCAACTGTGCCAACTGGCGTCCCAGACTGATCCACTCCTCCTTGGGCTTTTCCTTGCCGATGCCATAGGTGGTGAGGGTTTCGTGTCCCCATTTGCGAACCCTTTCGGTGTTTGCGCCCACCAAGACATCTGCGATGTGCTGCCAACCCACAGAGAACCGGCTTTTCTGACTGATGCGATAGACGCAGCTCAACAGCTTTTGCGCCTCCAGGGTGCAATCATGGGTTTCGCCTGGTTCGAGGCAATTATCGCAGTTCCCGCAATTGCCATGAGGCCATTCCTCGCCGAAATAGCGGAGCAAATGGGCTCTGCGGCAGCCAACATCCTCGGCAAACGCGGCCATTTGTTCCAGTTGGCGGCGGGCCAATTTTTTGGCCTGTTCGTCGGTTATTTCTTCGAGGAAGCTTTTTTGTTTCACCATGTCGCCGCGCGAAAAAAGCAAGATGCATTCCGCGGCCAGGCCGTCTCGCCCGGCGCGGCCGGTTTGTTGGTAGTAGCCTTCGACATTTTTTGGCAATTCGGCGTGGATGACATAGCGCACATTGGGCTTGTTGATCCCCATACCGAAGGCGACCGTGGCGCAAACGATTCGGGCTTCATCGCGGATGAAGGCCTCTTGGTTTTTGGTACGCTCTTCAGGCTCCATGCCGGCGTGGTAGGCGATGGCTGGCATGCCTTGTTCGCGCAGCATGGTGGCCATGCTTTCGGCACCTTTGCGGGACTGGCAATAGATGATTCCCGAATCATCCGCCCTGGCGGAGGCGAATTCCCAAACCTGTTTGGCGGCCTTGCTTTTGGGAACAACCCGGTAGCCGAGATTTGGCCGGTTGAAGCTGGAAATGAAAACCGAGGGGGCGCGCAAGCGGAGTTGCCCGATGATGTCGGCTCGGACCTGGGGTGTGGCGGTGGCGGTGAGGGCGATGATGGGGACTTCGGGGTGGGCGGTTCGAAGCTGGTTCAAATTGCGGTAATCGGGCCTGAAATCGTGCCCCCATTCGCTGATGCAGTGGGCCTCGTCAACCACCAGGGCCTCCACCTGCCAGCGGGCCAAATGGCTGAGAAAGTCACCTAAAAGAATCCTTTCGGGAGCTATATAGAGAAGCTTGAACTTGCCGGAATTGAGATCCTTGAACCGTTGCCTTTGGGTGGCGGCATCGAGCGATGAGTTCAGGAAGGTGGCGGCGACGCCTGCGGCCTCAAGCTGGTCGACCTGGTCTTTCATGAGGGCGATCAGGGGTGAGATGACCACTGTCAAGCCGGTTCGCACCAATGCCGGGAGCTGGTAGCACAAGCTTTTTCCCGCACCTGTTGGGAGTATGGCAACGGTATCCTTGCCGGCCAGAGAGGCCCGCATGATCTCATGCTGCAGCGGGCGGAAATGGTCGTAGCCGAAGACCTGCTTCAGCAGGGCGGGCAGGCGTTCCGCAGGCTCATTTTGAGTAATATGAACTCCTGTTTGCATGTTTTATCCACGAAGCAACGGCACGACTTTTTGGTGAACATTTGAACATATTAGCTAAAAAAGGGGGTGATGCAAAGGTTGCCACGGGCATAGGGTGATGGCATGCAGCTGGGTGGCCAGAAAATATTTAGTTAGGGCGGAAGAAAATTTTGGCCAGTGCCACTAAATCGTGATGAATCAATGAGTTAGTTTATCCAATCGACAAAGTTGTCTTATTTTAACCTGCTTTCTTATGAAACCCAAACGGGCCATTCGTTGTCTGAGCCCTAGGATATTCCCCTCATTGATTTGGTGGGCCCTGGTTAGGGCCTATACAAGGAGGTTTGAATGATGCGCCGATATTTGATGGGCCTTGTGGCAATTGCCTTGGTCGCTGGTATTTCCCATGCTGGGCCTCTTGGGTTTTTGAAGAATCTGCGCCAGCGCCCGCAAGATAATAACCAGCAAACCCAACAAGCTGCAGAGAAATCTGCCCCAGCCCAATCTGAAGCTCCTGCCTCTTCGGGGGCCGTCAATGGC
>CAIWHS010000198.1 GCA_903912515.1 uncultured Planctomycetaceae bacterium | reverse complement strand
TTGCCTGCCTTTCCATCTGCGCCTTTTGCCCGCGCCACATTTTCTGTCCAATACAGATATTCGGTGCCATTCTCCTCTGACAAATACAGGCCATGTGCGGTGGCCTGCACCTCCGCTGTGGTGTCATATCCCACACCCGTGGCAAAATCTTTGCCCCAGGTTTCCAGCAGCTTGCCATCCTTGTCGAAAATGGCCACGCACGGGCTGGTCGACCGGCTGGTCACAATCACCCGGTCTTGCTTGTCCACCACAATCGCACAGCCCAAACCATATTTCATCCCTTCGGGAAGTTTGCCCCAAGTAGCATCCAGACTGAACTTGCTGCTACCTTCCCCAATGGTCACTACGCCAGAATCCTGCCCGCTTGCCGCCAACCCGCCTACAGCCACACCCGCTAACCCCAATACACCCATAGCCATAAAATCACGGCGGTTTCGACGGACAGGAAAAAGATACTCATTACTGTTCATCAGAGGCCCCTTTTAATTTTTCAATGCACCTTGCCACTCATTCGTTTCCAAGCGTCCATGGTTCCCTGATGAACCTGTTTGCGGTCACCAGCAATCCCATACGCCTGAAAGCCGATCACCCCCTTGTACCCTTGCCGCCTCAGTTGGCCAAGCAGTGGGCCCAAATCCAGATCCCCCTGATCCAATGGCATGATCAGCTCGTTCCAAGCCTTGCCACCCTTTTTTGCCCCATTCACGGTCACCAAATACAAGCGGTCCCCGGCTTTAGAGGCTAGTTCCACCAATTGGTCGCCCTCTCCTTTGTTCAAGGCATGGCAAACATTCAGGGTCAGTCCCAAATTGGGTTCGTTCACCACCCCTGCCACACGAATCGCATCCGATGCCTTTTCCACCCAAAAATCGGAATGAGGATAAAGCGCCACCTTCAGTTGGTGGCCAGCCGCTTCAAGCGCCAACTTTTTCAAACCTTCAACTGCCATCCTATCGCCTTCCTTATCCGATGGCATGAAGCTCTTGCTGGTGATGTAAAGCCATATAACCGTTCCACTCTTTGCCAGCCCCGCCATCGTTGCACTCAGGGCGGGGTCCACTTTCAATCCTTCCCGGGTTAGCTCCGCACCGCAATAAACTGCCTCCATCCGCAAACCATGCGCCTGCAGTCGCTTCCGGTGCTCCAGCACCGCCTTGGCATTTCCGTTCAGCGTCCCGCTCTGTCCCGAATAACCCAATTCAGCCAATAGTTCGGGCGAACCGTTGCCCGTATCCATTGCGAATAATGGCCAACCCTTCCCTGGCTCGGAGCCTACCGCCAAACAAAAAGCCAAAAACAATCCACCCATTGACTTCACTCCCAGCCAAATTTCAGCTACGCCTTCCACTCACCCAGCACGGTTTTGCCGCCCCATACCCCCTCACCCTTTTTTACCCGCAAAGTGGCCGAACCCACAGGCAGTAGCAAATCCGTCCGCGAACCGAACTTGATCAGGCCAAAACGCTCACCGGCGTTCAAGCCATCCCCGGGCATTGTCCAGCACACGATCCGCCGTGCTATCGCCCCACTGATCTGCTTCAACCGAATGGGCAAACCGTTCTTGGCAGCAAAGCCATCTACCCACAACTGTTCGTTCCTCTCCGCACAATCAGCATGCCGAGCATCCAGGAACAATCCCGGGTAATACCTCACAACCGCCGTCTTCATCGCGAAAGGAGCGCGGTTGATGTGTACCGAGAAAACCGACAGGAAAATGCTCACCCTTAGTGCCCGTCCCCCCGGAAAATCAGGCATTTCTACCTCTTCAGTGCCAGTAACCACCCCGTCCGCAGGGCTCACAATCAGGTTGTCCCCTGTCGGCACCAATCGCTCCGGATCCCGAAAAAAAGCGACGGTGAATAAATGCCAGATAAAAAATGGCGCAAATCCAATCCACCAAGCCCAATGTACCGTCACACCCAGCACGGCATGCGCCACCCAGCACGGGGTTAGCAATAAGCTGAACACCACCACTTCGCCCAACCCCAAGCGCGCCAGCCCCAACCTTCCGCGCCAGCCCCATGGATCTGGCCCCTCAAAGCTCACTCCGCTCACCGGGCGCAAAAACTTCAAATCCCGCTGGTCGATAATTCGACCATCAGGCTTTTTCGGGTCTTCGTTCCCCAGCCTCCGAGCGTTGAATCGCGCCAAATGATTTTTGAAAAATGCCCGAATCATCCAACGTCGGCAGGCTCCCCACCGTTCCTCAAGCCCCATCACCCAACCTCCGCCCGGCTGTGCCGTGCCTATGGGTGCCGAAGCCGGCGGTGCCAATGGGCTGTCCGGAAAACTTGCCATGCTGTCCTGAATCACGGTTGCTCCGATTCCTTTCCACCAGGGCCATCCACCGGCGCCTTGGACCGTTCATCCGCATCGCTCATGTCGATTGTGGTTTCCTCATCGTCAAAATTTGCGCCCATAGGTGTGCGGCCTGACACCACAAAAGCCACCGCCATCACTTCCCGTTCGTCCACCACCAGCCCAGCGACATAATTACCGGGCGCCACTCTCAGTGTTCGTTTGCCCGAGGTCAGGCTTTGCAGCGCGGTCAAATTCCACCGGACAACTTGAAAGCCCGCCTGCGGCTCAAGCTTCAAGTCCACCAGCGTACGCCCCATCGAATCCCGCACTGTTACCTTAGCCTTGCTCCCAGGCTTCTTTTTCAAATGGGCCGAAAACACAGCCGAGGGTTCTCGGTTGGGCGCCTGAAAAAATTGCCCTGTCTTCAGCAGATTGGGTCCGAATGCTGCCCCCTGCTCAATTTTGCCTGGCCCATAAAGCCATGCTTCCTGACCCAGCACCTCTTTTTTCATCACCCCAAGGGCGCTGATGTCCAAAATGAATATCCCGCGCCCGTGGGTCCCAATCACTAGCTCCCGGTAGCTCTCCTGAATCGCCAAATCATAGACCGGAACTGTCGGTAACTTCCCCAACCGTCCCCAGCTCAGCCCCGCATCGAGCGACACAAGCACGCCCGTTTCGGTTCCTACATATAAAACAGCCGCATTTGCGGGGTCTTCACGCACTACATGCACCGGCGCCCCAGCGGGCAATTCCCCAACCTTCCGCCAACTCTCGCCAAAATTATCCGTCCTGAAAAGATAAGGCTCATGGTCTTCCAACCGGTGCCTGCTGAAGGCCACATAAGCGCTACCAGCCAACCCTCGCACCGGTTCAATACAGGTCACCGAACTATTTTCCAGCTTGGGCAATCGGTTTGTCCAATCCACCCAAGATCTTCCCCCATCCCGCGTCAAACACAACCGCCCATCATCCGAGCCTGTCCAAATCACGCCCGCTTGCGTTGGCGATTCGGCAAGGGCCGTTAGCGTGTGTTGCTGCCCGTTTGTGTCCCCTTTTGCAAAGGTCAAATCCGCACTGATCCTTGCCCAAGAGTTTCCCCTGTCCCCCGACCGGTGCACCTGCTGGCTGCCATAATAAATCACCCTCGCATCATGGGGCGAAAGTGCCAAGGGAGCGTTCCAGTTGAACCGTAGCGAGCCCCCCGGCTTAATTTCTTTACCCTCGCCTGTCGAAAGGTCGTAGCGCCTCAATCCGCCGTATTGAGATTCGCAATAAAGTATATTGTTATCTTCCCGGTCAACCTTTGCCTGAAACCCGTCCGATCCCATCACCCTGAACCAGTCCGCTGTCCCCAAAGCCTCGCCCCGTCCATGACGCGTTCCCCCGCCCCAGGTGCCGTTGTCCTGCAGACCACCAAACACCCGGTAAGGCGAACTCCTGTCCACTGCCACACCATAAAACTGCGCCAGTGCCAGGTTGTTGCGGTGCTCCCAGTTTTGGCCCCGGTCCCGGGTTTCATACAGGCCGCCATCATTGCCCAACAGCAAATGATCACCGTCTGCAGGGTCTATCCAAAGCGCGTGGTGGTCCACATGCGTCAGGGGAGCCCCATTCGATTTGAAAGTCTTGCCCCCATCTTGGCTCACATAAAGCGGAATTCCCAGCACCCACACTCGCTGAGCGTTGGAGGGATCCACCCGGACCTGCCCAAAATAGAAAGGTCTCGGGCACAGCTTATTCACCTTCTTCCAACTCAGCCCACCATCAGTGGATTTAAAAACTCCACCGGTCTGGGGATCACCCCCGGCTGCCGCAGGCTGGCCAATCAACTGCTTGATATCGGTCATTTCGGTCGAAATAACCGCATAAACAGTTTTTGAATCTTTCCCACAAAAAGAGACGCCTGCCCGCCCCATAGCCACACTTGGCAATCCATCCGTCAATTGCCGCCACGAATCCCCATTGTTTTCGCTCAAATACAAACCCGATTTCTTCCCAAATTGGGTTGCCGGATTTCCCTGCGAAAACTGGTCCCGCCGCACTTGCCAGCCGCAAGCGATCAAGCGGGCCGGATTTCCCGGGTCCAAAGCCAAATCAACACACCCTGTGTCCTCGTCCAGCGCAAGCACCTGCTTCCAACTCGCTCCGCCATCGGAGGTGCGATAAACCCCACGCTCCGCCGAGGGCCCCCATATTTTTCCCAGCACAGCCACATACACAATCAGCGGATTTTTCGGATGAATTACAATCCTTCCAACATGGCCGCTCTTTTCCAGAAAGGGCCCCTTCCAGGTTTTGCCCCCGTCCGTGCTCCCATATACCCCAGACCCACGCGAAACGCTGTTACGCGGATTTGCCTCGCCACCGCCCACCCATACCGTGTCAAATCGGTCCTCAGCGCAGGCCACCGCCCCAACCGATGCCAAGGCAAACCGATCCCCTAGCGAGCTCCAGGTGGTCCCACCATTTTCCGTTCGCCACACCCCCCCAGTGGCCGTGGCAAGGTAAAACCGGGCTGGTTTTTTCGCATCTACCGCCAAATCCACAACCCGCCCACCCATATTGGCAGGGCCCACACTTCGCAGCGGTACCCGCTCAAAAGTGCCCTCCGGCGCAGTCAAAGGCGTCAAAACTTGCCCGACATCAGCCACGGGGAACTGGGAAGCCAATTGGCTTCCCAGAAGCAAAACAACACTCAAAGACCCAAAAATCATTGACTGATTTCTCGCAGCAACTGCTTGGCCATTTTGTAGGCGGTCTTCAAGGTGCTCAGACGCACCTCCAATTGCCCATCATTAAAAGATTTCCCCGACTCGCAATGCGGCAACCCCGCTATTTCCTGAGTTAAGGGCAGCAACCGCAGGAATTCCTGCATCTTTTGTTGGGAAAGCTGATTTGGATCGTTGCTCATGGCGGGCTCCTTGTCTTCAGCCTTTCGGCCTAAACCCAACTAGGGTATAGGTTTCAATCAAACCACCAGACAGAATACCATGCCCCCGAAACGATGGGGGCGCGCAAGTCTGGGTCTACCATTCGTTTTATTGTGACAGGGTGCCAGTGCCCAATCGCTATGCGCCAAATTCAACCCGCACGAGATTCTTATCATGGACCTGTCAGTTGCCAACTTGGTGCGTCAAGCCTTCAAGGATCTGCACACTCAGCACCACAATCACCTGGCAATTCCCCAACAGGCCTCAGTCGAGCCCCACATGGCGCTCAATTCGCTCGCACTAGAGCCCCAACTGGCCTGGCAGGCAACCCTCGAGGTTCTTCCCGCCTTCGCCCAAACCCGGTTCACCCCACCCGAAAATTGGCCTGCCTGGATCGAGTGCCTCCCCCCAACGGGTTGGTTGCTCCACGCTTTGGGCGAATTTCCCCAGCGCTTGGCAATGGATTCCGTCCTGGAAGGCGACACCGCATCCCCAACTTTGGCCGATACCCCGCCTCTGCCCCAAGGGAATTCGCCAGCCGACCATTTGCTGGCCGCCTCCCTGTTGCGCCAAGCAGGCCAACTGGAAAATGCCGCTGCTCGCCTCAATCTGGTAAGCGAACCTGCCTGGACAGATTGCATCACCAGCGAGCGCGCCGCCCTCCAGTGGCAGCAAGGCAACTATTCGGCCGCCGAAAAACTCTGGCTATCCTGCCAACCCTCGCCCGGTACCCTCTACAATCGTGCCCTTGCCCGCCGCATAGCAGGCGATAACACCCAAGCCAGCACCCTGTTCAATCAAGCCGCTGCTGCCTGGACCGAGACCAGCCCCTGGCACCACCTCGCCCG
Organism: uncultured Planctomycetaceae bacterium; assembly: GCA_903912515.1. Lineage (GTDB taxonomy): Bacteria > Planctomycetota > Planctomycetia > Gemmatales > Gemmataceae > UBA6894. The sequence continues at coordinate 238 of CAIWHS010000198.1, read as the reverse complement.
AGTTTGCGAACTTGTAATATAGCAATTGTTTTTTTGATGTTAAATAAACAAGGCTATTTGACTGCCAAGCAGAAGCCCAGCAGTAAATTTGAAAGCTTTCATACCCGTTTCGAATCACCCCAACCGCATAAACGCCGCTGGCAAAAAATCTACCAGATCGGTAGCGATCATCCCAACCTCGCCCAGTTTGTCCCGGGCAAAGTCTCCAGCCAAACCATGCACATACGCTCCTAGCACC
>CAIWHS010000197.1 GCA_903912515.1 uncultured Planctomycetaceae bacterium | reverse complement strand
TTCGGTGACTTCGTCAACGGGGCGCAATCGATAATTGACCAGTTCATTGTAGCTAGCGAATCAAAGTGGAAGCGTGATAGTGGCCTAGTGATGCTGTTGCCACACGGTTATGAGGGGCAAGGGCCTGAGCACTCCAGTGCGCGCTTGGAGCGGTTTTTGCAGCTTTGCGCCGAAGACAATATTCAGGTGGCATACCCCACCAGCCCCGCGCAGTATTTCCATCTGTTGCGTCGTCAGGTGAAAAGGAATTTCCGCAAACCCATTGTGGTGATGTCGCCCAAGAGTTTGTTGCGCCACAAGCTGTGCGCATCTTCGCGGGCCGATTTGCTGAATGGCGGGTTCCGCGAGGTTCTGGATGACTCCAAACAAGTGGATCCATCACGCGTTCGCAGGTTACTGATTTGTTCGGGCAAGGTGTTTTACGACCTGCATGAAGAGCGCGAGCGCCGAAATCTGGATGATGTCGCGATTTTGCGTGTGGAGCAAATTTATCCGTTACACGAAGAACTTTTAGCCTCGCTTTTGGGGAAATATCGCCACGCCGCCACGGTCGCATGGGTTCAAGAGGAGTCGCAGAACATGGGGGCTTGGTCGTTCATCGAGCCCCGGCTTCGGACGATGGGCGTTTCGATCCAATATGTGGGTCGAGATGCTTCGGCCAGCCCTGCCACGGGTGTCAAAAAAGTTCACGAGAAGGAGCAGAAGGAGCTAGTCGAGCAGGCGCTTACCGGCAGCCTGACTCACCTTGTGCGCGCCAATTTTCCCAAGGCCAAAAGTGGTGACACTGGTGGTACCCAGAGAGAGTTGTCTGGAGCCAAGGCTCACTAGAGCTGCGCGGGCCAGCCGGTACCGGGAGTAGCCGCCGGCCCGATGGATCATTTTTTGAAGAGCACATTTTCCAGGAAGGAGGCGGTAGGGCGAATTGTCGGAATGCTGGAAGACTGAATCTTCCCTGCCTACCGATAGGTTTGCCCTCGTTAGTCCATGGCAACCGACATCAAGGTCCCCTCTGTTGGCGAATCGATTTCTGAAGGTGTTCTTGCCCGCTGGCTGGTCAAGTCAGGCGAGGTGGTTCACGCCAATCAGCCCCTCTTTGAATTGGAAACTGACAAGGCGTCGCAGGAAATTCCTGCACCCGCAACCGGCACCATTGAGCTGCTGGTGAAGGAAGGCGAGAAGGTTCCGATCGGAGCTATTGTCGCGCGATTGACGGAGGGAGCGGCCGCGTCTGTGGCCACACCTACCGGCACTCCGGTTCAACCCGCTCAATCGGTTGCCTCGTCGTCTGGGCCGATGCTTTCGCCATCTGCCCAAAAAATGGTAGCTGAAAACCAGATTGATCCTGCAAGCCTTGCCGGTACCGGTCGTGGTGGCCGCGTGATCAAGGAGGATGTTGCGGCGGCTGTGGTCCAGCGTGAAACCTCACCAGCTCCAAAGCCAGCAGCACCCATTATTCCTGCGGTCGCCCCGAGTGTGGCCCCTGCCGGTTTGACGGTTCCCGCGGCGCAAGGATCCCGCATGGAAAGTCGCACGCGAATGACCGCCATTCGCCAGCGCATTGCGGAGAGGTTGCTTGCCGCCCAGCAAAATGCCGCCATTCTCAGCACCTTCAATGAGGCTGACATGTCGGGCATCATGGCATTGCGAACCCGCTACAAGGATTCATTCCAGAAGCGGCACGGCGTGAGCCTTGGGTTCATGAGCTTTTTTGTGAAGGCTGTGGTTGAAGCTGCCCGTGCTTATCCGGCTGTGAACGCGCGCATTGAAGGCAATGAAATTGTCCAGCCGCATTATGTCGATGTGGGTGTGGCCGTCAGTACGGAAAAGGGGCTGATGGTCCCGGTGCTTCGCGATGTGGGCAGGTTGGCTTTTGCCCAAATTGAGAAGGGTATAGCCGAATTGGCGGTTCGCGCGCGCGATGGCAAAATCAGCGTTGCCGATCTTCAGGGTGGCACTTTCACCATCACCAATGGTGGGGTGTTTGGCTCATTGCTATCAACCCCGATCCTGAATCCGCCCCAGAGCGGCATTTTGGGTATGCATACCATCCAGAAGCGACCCGTGGTGGTTGACGACCAGATCGTCATTCGGCCCATGATGTACCTGGCGCTGTCCTATGATCACCGGGTCATTGATGGTCGCGAGGCGGTTGGATTTTTGGTTCGCGTGAAGGAATGTCTGGAAAACCCAGAGCGCCTTATGCTTGAAGTTTGATCGCATAGCGCGCTGGATGAATCACATGGGCGAGCGCGGGGTCACTCGCGCGCGCTTTTTTTACTTGAGACATTGACTTTTGTAATAGTACCGCATCCGGAGAGGCGAAGATGTTTGATTTGGTCGTGATTGGTGGTGGACCGGGTGGTTATGTGGCGGCGATTCGCGCCGCGCAATTGGGCCTGAAAGTTGCCTGCGTCGACAAGAGGGCCAGCTTCGGTGGCACCTGCCTGAATGTGGGCTGCATTCCCAGCAAAGCCTTGTTGGATTCAAGCGAGCTGTTCCACTTGGCCCAAACCAAGTTTTCAAGGCATGGAATTGCAGTGGGTGATTTGAAGCTGGACCTTGCAGCCATGATGGCCCGCAAGGACAAAGTGGTTCGGGAATTGACAGGCGGCATCGCTTATCTGCTGAAGAAGAACAAGATAGAGGCAATCACCGGAACAGCCAGAATTGCCAAGCCTGGCGAAGTGGTGGTGACTGATGCCAGCGGTGGCGAGAAAACCCTGCCTTGCAAAAACATATTGATGGCTACCGGTAGCGAGCCGGTGCAAATTCCTTCGCTACCTTTTGACGGGAAGCATGTCCTCAGCTCGACAGAAGCCCTGTGTCTGGATCGTATTCCGGAGCATCTGATCGTGGTAGGAGGCGGGTACATTGGCCTGGAACTGGGTTCCGTGTGGAAACGCTTGGGATCGCGGGTGACGGTAGTTGAATTCTTGCCGAAAATTTTGACCATTTGTGATGGCGAGATTGCGGCCCATTTGCACAAGACCCTTGAGAAGCTAGGGATTGAGTTCAAGCTCGGCACTAAAGTTACCGGTCGCCGTGTTGAAGGCGACCGTGTGGTTTTGGAGGCTGAAAACCAAGATGGCAAGCTGGAAATAACCGGGGACAAGGTGCTGGTTTGCGTTGGTCGCAGGGCTTACACCAAGGGCCTTGGCCTTGAGGCAATTGGTATCCAGCCGGATGCCCGCACCGGTCAGGTCGCGGTGGATGAGAATTACCGTACCAATGTGCCAGGTGTGTACGCACTGGGGGATTTGACTGCTGGGCCTATGCTGGCTCACAAGGCTGAGGACGAGGGCGTGGTTTTTGCGGAACGGTTGGCCGGGCAGAAGTCGCATGTTGACTTGGAGACGATTCCAAGTGTGGTTTACACTTGGCCCGAAATTGCCAGCGTGGGACCGACTGAGGAGCAACTGAAATCGCGGGGTGTGGATTACAAAGTTGGCAAATTCCCGTTCAAGGCCAATGGACGCGCGAAATGCATGGATGAGGATGAGGGCTTGGTGAAAGTTATTGCTGACCCAAAGACCGATCGGGTGTTGGCGGTTCACATATTTGGGCCAAGGGCTTCCGACATGATCGCTGAGGCAGTGAATGTGATTGAGTTCAAAGGCTCAAGCGAAGATATTGTGCGGATTTGCCACGCTCACCCAACCCTGTCGGAAACCTTGCGCGAGGCGGCCATGGCGGTGCATGGCAGGGCAATCCATTCTTAAGGGCGGAAATCCTTAACAAACCGTCAAGGTTTACCTGGCAGGATGATTCGGACCTGCCAGGGGTAAAAACTTTGAATCTTATGGCTTGCTTCCGTTGTTTGGTTTCATTGGTTCCCCTTGAATGGGGATATGCACACTTTCTGGTTCTACAAGCGATTTTACGCAGCCATTCTGATGGGAATGGCGGTGTGTGCGATTGCCGATGCACAAGGAATCTCCGCCAAATCGGCTTTACGGTTGGGTGATTCTCCCGAACGGGATTTTCAACTCACGGTGCATGCCCGAAAAGCACTTTCGGATAAAACGGAACTTGCTCATTTGAATTTGGGGATCCGGGTCCGGCAGGGTGTGGTGACAATTTGGGGGCCAGTTCCTGACAAGCCGACCGCACAGCAGGTTTTTGCCTGCTTGTACAACCTGAAAGGTGTTTCCGGGGTCCAAAGCGAGTTGTATGTGGGTTCAGGTGGTGAAGGCGTTCAGGCGTTTGCGGTGCCTTCGAGGCGTGGGCCGATTGAAATGGCTTCGGCTCCGCTTGCGCTGGTGAATGAACCCGCAATGGTTGGAAGTGGTGTTAAGCCAAGCGAATTGACCGGCACTTCCCGGGTGCTGCGGATGGGCAGTGATTCGACCAACAAGCCAGTTCAGCCAGCACCATCTAAACTTACAGCCATTGCTGAGCGACCCAAATTCAACCCTGCGAGCCAACCGGCCCAAGTGTTGGATCCGGAAATGGGAATTCGGAATTTGCTTCGAAGCCAACCGAAGTTTGGCCTAATGTTGTACCGGCTTGAGAGCGGAACCTTGCTGATTCAAGGTGGAGGAGACGCCAACCGGCAGATGGAATTTGCCCAAGCTTGCTCGACCATCCCTGGAATATACCGAGTAAAAATTGGCCAGCAATAGATTGATTGCTTTCTATATTTAATATTAATTTTGCATCCGGGGATACTTCCCCGGGTTTTGCGCTGAAATCAGGCAGGATTTTTCTAGAATAATCTTCACCTCTTCCCTGTAGTCTGGGAAAGCTTGGGGATTAACTGTGCCTTTTGTTGGTTGGATAGCTTTGGCAGCCTTAGTTTGGGTAGGCCATGGGGTCGTCCTCACTTGGTCGCATAATTTCTTCTATGGGCGTGTCAATTCCCGCAGAATTGCCGATTTTTTTCAGCTAATGCATGGAGTGTTACTGATATTGCCCCCTTTTGTGTGGGCTAAAACCAGCACTGGTTTTGTGGATTGGAAATGGACAACTGATTGGGACAAGCTGGCTGGGTGGCATGGGGTTATCTGCCTTTTATCACTTCCAGTTTTGCTCTTGGTCAGTTTGGGAAGGTGGCGGCGCAAACTACCCTATGGTGTGAAATTGGAGCGACAGACCAACCTTGTGCCCGAAGGGCAAGCGCGGTTGAAGGCTGGGGGCGCAGGGATAAGGAATTGGCTTGCCAACCTGGGATTTAACGAGACACTTCGCCCTGAGTTAGTGGAATATTCACTGACAATGGACCATCTACCAGCCGCTTGGGATGGTTTGCGTTTGATGCATCTTTCAGATTTGCATTTCCACGGCACCCCTGAGAGGGAGTGGTATCAGTGGGTGCTTGCTGAGTGCTCAAAACTGCAACCGGATTTGGTTGTCTGCACAGGGGATTTGGTGGATGGGATGAAGTTCCATCAATGGGTTGGCGGGACCCTTGGGCGGCTGAAATGGGAGGAGCAAGCCTTAGCTGTGCTTGGAAATCACGATTCCTGGTTCGCGCCTGAATCTTTGCGGGGCAATTTGAGGCGCCTTGGATTCAAGGTTTTGGGCAATCGGTGGGAAGTGGTTCAGGTGCGAGGCGAGCCGATGGTGGTGGGGGGTATTGAGTCCCCTTGGTTTGAGGGTGAGCCGCGGTTGAGGGAAGCACCGGATAGGGTATTTAAGCTTCTTTTGTCGCACACGCCGGACCATTTGGCTTGGGCCAGCAAGCATGGCGTGGACCTGATGTTTGCCGGCCATGTGCACGGCGGGCAGGTGTGTCTACCTGCTTTTGGCCCCCTTGTGATGCCAAGCCGGCATGGGAGGTCCTTGGACCGGGGTTGGTTTGAGCGTGGCAAGACCAAACTGTATGTGAGCAAAGGGCTTGGGGGGACTCACCCTTTGCGGTGGAATTGCCCACCGGAAGTGATGCTTTTGACTTTGAGAACGGGGCGTAAGGCCTGATGACAGCGGAAGATTTAATTGAACGACTTGAATTGCTTCCACTACCTGAAGAGGGCGGGTGGTTTCGGGAGACATGGCGTTCGGATAGTTTTGTATCCCATCCGGCTCATGGGCAGGCCAGGGCTTTGGGGACTTGTATCTTGTACTTACTGAAACAGGGCGAACGATCGGTTTTGCATCGACTTTTAGGGCCAGAAGTTTATTTTCATCAGTCTGGAGCGCCTTTGGAAATGCTGATTTTGGGAGACCCGGCCCATCGTTTGGGGCGCCGGGTTGTTTTGGGCCCTCCTGACCTGGAGGGGGCTATCCAGCAAGTAGTGGTGCCAGGAGGTTCTTGGCAAGGAAGCAGGGTCTTGGGCACGGGCAAATGGACCCTAGTGGGCACCGCGATGGCACCGGGATTTGATTTTGGCGACTGGACGAGTGCAAATGAGGCGGAATTGGTGGCCATGTACCCGCAATGGGAGGGGCTTGTTCGGGGTTTAGCCGCAAAGAGGTGAAAACCGGTTGGGCCTAATTCAATTGGAGGGCTTGGCTGGTTGTTATAGAATTAAATTCTTGTTCCCCGGCTTTTCGGGACCGAATTTCAAACCTTTTAGCAAAGTAGACAGCAACGCACCATGCCCGATGACATCAGCGAGCCCGATTCAGGCGTTTCAGTATTACCGGAGCAAATAACCCGGGTTGAGAGGTTACCGCCTTACAATCTGGTTATGCACAATGACCCTCACCACAGTTTTGCATTTGTAGTGTCCGTTTTGTGCAAAGTTTTCAACTATTCGCTGGAGAAATCCAACCAATTGACGCTGGAGGCCCACCATAAAGAGCGGGCCATTGTTTGGTCTGGTGGGAAGGAATTGGGCGAGTTGAAGCTTGAACAAATCACCACCTTCCATGAAGGGAAGTTTGGCCCGCTTGGCTGCCATCTGGAACCCGGGGTTTAATCCAAGAATTTTTGTGGGAGGTTTGAAACATGTATTTAGGCGTATGTAGTTGGTCGATGCAGGTTGGTTCGATTGACGAGTTGAAAACCCTGATGGGCCATTTGGGAATTCGCGCGGTGCAGATTGCGTGTGGAGACCCCCATCACGCCTCGTGGAAGGAGGGGGATGACATGCCCAAAGCGGCCCTTGCGGCGGGGCTGGAAATGACTGGGGCAATGCTAGGTTTTCCGGGTGAGGATTACACCACCCCTGCCAGCATTGAGAAAACGGGCGGTTTTGGGGATCCGGCTACGCGGGTTGAGCGTTTGGAGCGGTTGAAGTGGGCCCTTGAGCGGACCACTGAATTGGGTTTGAAGGATTTGATGCTACATGGAGGGTTCCTGCCCGAACACGGCAGTCCTGATCGAAAGGCAATGCTTGACACTTTGGCCAAAGCCGCTGGTTTGGCGGCGGAAAAGGGTGTGACTTTGGCTTTGGAAACCGGCCAAGAAAGCGCCAAACTTTTGAGGCGGACGCTGGATGATTTGCAATGCCCGAATCTGAAGGTGAATTTCGACCCGGCGAACATGCTGCTTTACAACATGGGGGACCCGATTGAGGCAGTTGAGATCTTGGGAACTGATATTCGGAGCGTTCACCTGAAAGACGCTTTTCCCCCTAAAGTCGAGGGCGAATGGGGGCAAGAGGTGCCAATTGGGGAGGGGCGTGTGAACATTCCGCTGTTCATCAACACCCTTAGGAAAGTTGGATTTGACGGGCCCTTGTGCATTGAGCGGGAAGTTGGTGATCAAGCCGGCCGTGTGATTGACATTGCCAAGGGATACAGGCTGGCGAAGTTTTGTCTGGAAAATTGAGAAGCGTGGCACAAGGAAGCGGGAAGGAACCAATGGAGCCGGTGATAGAGGTGAGCCACCTTTGCAGGACTTACCAAGTGGCCCAGAAAAAGGCCGGCTTGTTAGCCTCCATAAGGGGTTTGTGGAAGGCTGAAACACGCACTGTGGAAGCTGTGCGGGATGTTTCCTTTCGCATTGAGCCAGGTGAGATGGTGGCGTTTCTTGGTCCCAACGGGGCTGGCAAAACAACAACCCTGAAAATGTTGGCAGGGCTTGTTTATCCGACAACCGGAACCGCCCGGGTATTGGGTTTTCAGCCTTGGGAGCGGCACGATGCTTTTCGGCGGCAATTTTCGCTGGTGATGGGGCAGAAGAACCAGCTTTGGTGGGATTTGCCCGCAGCGGACAGTTTTGAATTGCATCGTGAAATCTATTCACTTGAGCGGGCCCGTTTTGACCGGACGCTTGCGGAATTGGTGGAAATGTTTGGGGTGGACAAGCTGACCCGGCAGCCGGTTCGCGAACTGTCACTGGGTGAGCGAATGAAGATGGAGCTGATCGCCTCGCTGCTCCATGAGCCCAAGGTTCTTTTGTTGGATGAACCGACGATTGGCTTGGATGTAGTGGCTCAGAGCACCATTCAGAGGTGTTTGAGGGAATATAACCAGCGCAAAGGTGCGACCATCATTTTGACAAGCCATTACATGCGTGATGTGGAGGCGCTTTGCTCGCGGGTGCTGATGATTGTTAGCGGCAGGCTTCAGTATAATGGCCAGCTAGGTGGCTTGCTGGACCGTTTTGGCCGGATCAAGCTGGTGCGGCTGCAGTTTGAGGAATTGGTTCCTGAAGGTTTAGACCGGTTTGGTGAGTGCAAGATTACCGGGCCAGTGGCTGAGTTGCGGCTAGAGAAAAATCGGGTCGCTCAAGCCTTGTCGGCGGTGGTGGATTTGCCTGGCTTGGTTGATTTGAGTGTGCAGGACCCTCCACTTGAAGATGTGGTGGCAATGGCATTTGGTTCAGGGGCGGAGAAGCCATGAGTGCCGGTCCCTTGCCAGTGAGTGCCGGGCCCGGATTGATGGGTTCGCTGAGGAAATACCTGAGAATTTTCAGGGTGAGCCTTGTTGAGCGACTTGCTTACCGAGCTGATTTTCTTTTGGGCACTGTGCTTCGTTTTTTGCCGATGGTTACCAGCGTGTTGTTGTGGTCTGCGGTGTACCGCGGGAGTGGCCGGGATACGATTGAGGGTTACACCTGCCGGGAGGTGATTGCTTATCTTCTGCTGGTGCATGTGAGCCGGATGTTTTCGTCGATGCCTGGATTGGCTGCTGGAATCGCGCGGGATATTCGCGATGGGACTGTGAAGCGCTATTTGGTGCAGCCGCTGGATTTGCAGGCACATTTGTTGGCTTATCGCGCGGCGCACAAATTTGCGTATATATTAACTTCGGCTTTGCCTTATGCGGGCCTGTTTTTTTTCATGAGCAGTTATTTTGACTGGCCTGCTGAGCCTTGGATTTGGGTGGCATGGCTGACCAGCCTATTGATGGGTTTTTTGATGGGTTTTTTGATGGAGTTCGCCTTGGGGCTATTGGGATTTTGGTTTTTAGAAATAAGCTCATTTTTATACTTAATTAACACAGTCAGTTTTTTTCTCTCGGGGCACTTGATGCCATTGGATCTATTTGGCGGGCGGATGGCGATGGTTTTGAAGGAACTGCCGTTTCAATACCTTGCCTATTTTCCAGCCTCGGTCATTTTGGGTCGGGAGACACCAGAAACAGTTATCAAGGGTCTTTTGGTTGAGTTGGGGTGGTGTTTGGCTTTTTTCATAGCGGGGCGGGTGGCACTGCGTATGGGTTTGAAGCGATTCAGCGCATTTGGCGGCTAAGGCTTTTCGGAGTGGACTAGCGTGGTGAACGAGAGGGAACAACCGGCGAAGCGCAGGCTTGGCAGCTACTTGCGGCTGCTGGGTGCTTTTGGGCGTTTTAGTCTGAACCGGGAGCTTGCCTTTCGCGGAAATTTTTTGATGCCGGTGCTGCTTGAAGTGGTTTGGCTGGGGATTTTACTACTGTTTTTTCACACCATTTTTCGGAACACCTCGCGAATTGAGGG
>CAIWHS010000196.1 GCA_903912515.1 uncultured Planctomycetaceae bacterium | reverse complement strand
GGTTTTCAATCACCACTTGCTGCTTGAAGTTGTCCGACAGGCGCTGCCCCAAAATACGCCCCGGGACATCCGCCGCGCCGCCAGCTTTGGACCCCAACGCCACTCCTGCCGATCAGGCAGAGCAGGCAGCTATGGTTTTCTCTGGTGGCAAGGTTCTCGGCAAGGCAGCCGGTGCCCTTGGCAAGCATGGTGGCAAGATTATCGATGGCATCGGTCTCGGCACAGCATTTGGCCCAGACGCCGTGTCTGGTGCTGCCGACCATGCTGCACGCATGTTTGGGCGAGAGGTGCCATCCTTGGCGGCCGCTGGCGAGGCTCGTGCCCTCTCACCGCGGGCTATGCACGTGCCACAGCGCTCAAACATGGCTGCCAGTGGCCCGGGGTCTGGCGGAAACACGCCTTGGTATGACATGCCGGGTGTTGACAAGACTCCAGCTTGGAAAAAAGCGCCCGACCAGTTCAAAGGAATGGCTAGTGGCATTAAGCGCGAGCCGGGTCGAATTAAAAAAGCGTGGGACTGGATAAACGACAACAGGGCCCTGTCTATTGTTGCTGGCGGCGGACTTGCCACGGGCACCGCGCTCTCCATCGCTGGTCTCGGCGCAGTCGGAAGAAGAATTGCAACCGAAAACGCCGCCAACAACCTTTCTCCCGACATCAAAAAGAAGATGGAAGGAAGAGAGTCTATTGCTGAGCGCCAGAAAAGGCTGAGTGTGGAAGCTTATAAGGACGCCGCCGACTACTTGAAGGAAAAGAAGAAGAAGAACGCCGAACGCAAGGCAGAAGACTTGAAGCGTAAGCAGCAGGGGGCTAACTGATGGCTTTTCCAAAGTACCCAATCGTCCCGAAGAAGCCCGCGATGCCACCGCCCAAAAAGGCACCAGCACCGGCACCCCAGCCCAAACCAAAGGCTGAACTGCCGCCACCGAAGAAGAGTGGCCCTGAGGTTATTGATGCGGAATGGGAGCGCTCGCCAGTGAAGCCGGCGCAGCCCGGCCCTGTTACGACTCCAAAGCCCGCCTCTGGGTTGAAAAAGGGGCTTATTATCGGTGCTACTGGGGCTGGGGCTATCGGTGCTGCCGTTGGCGCTGACGCACTTCGGCCCGACGGTGGTGCCGCTGAAGACGCCGGGCCCGATACGCAGGCGGGTGGCATGGGGCTCGGTCGCCAAGAAAAACAAATCGGCGGGCCTCGCAAGCCTGACGGTGCTTTTGCTGCCGGCGGCAAGGGAGGCTGGGCTGTAGTCAATCCACCTGCTGGTGGCTTCCCGCTTCGCAACCCCAACCCTGCTCCCGCTGGCCCAAGGCTGAATCCGCCCGCAAGGCCAAAGGTTCCTGAGCTGCCACCCCGCGCCCCCGGCATTGGTGAGAATCCGGCCAAGCAACAACCAGCGCAGCCACCACAGCCTGCTGGTGGCCGATTGCGCGACCATATTGACAAGGGCAAAGCTGTTCCAGAGGCTGACGCTGGTGCCGTTGTTGCCGAGAAGGCTGGACCGGACCTCAGCCGCGGTCACCGGCCAGAACACCTCGACGCGGTCAATGCTTGG
>CAIWHS010000195.1 GCA_903912515.1 uncultured Planctomycetaceae bacterium | reverse complement strand
GACCTCTAAGATCAATACGAAGCAAAATGAGTCAGGTTTTCGATAAAAGAAGAAAATTTTAAAATTAGCTTAGATATATTTATATATATTTCCGAACCGGATATTTTGCCCCTTCGGAATAAATTGAATGTTTTGCTTGTTTTCCTTGTTTTGTCCCGTCATCAGGATGAATGGGGCTTATCCCGTTAGGTCGATGAACCAAGAACCCCAACAGAGGCAGGAAGCATGGCGCAATCCGGCGCGCAGACGGCATATGAGAACAAGTATTTAGCTTGGATCAACCAAGCTGGTGACATCGTGTTTTTTGCGCTGGAAATATCGAGAAATTTAGGCAAAGGCTTAAGATCCAAATCTTTAATTCCACTGATATTTCAAATTGGCGTGAAAAGCCTTGCTGTGATTCTTTTCACCGGTGCTTTTATTGGAATGGTGCTGGCAATTCAGGCACAAATGCAGCTTGCCGCGTATGGGATTTCCACACGATTGGGGCAAATGGTCAATTTGTCTGTCGTTCGTGAATTGGGTCCCGTGCTAGCGGCTGTGATGCTGGCAGGGCGGGTTGGTGGGGCCATAGCGGCCGAGTTGGCGACGATGCGGATGAGCGAGCAGGTGGATGCCCTTGAGTGCATGGGGGTTGATCCGATAGCCCATTTGGTGGCACCCCGTTTCTGGGCATGTTTGCTCTTGGTGCCCACCATGACCGTTTTTGCCAATTTTATGGGCATGATGGGTGGCTGGTTTGTGGCCACCGAACTTTATTTTGTTGAGCCCTATCACTATTGGTATCACGCTCGCAATAACACCACTTGGTGGGATCATTTGATGGGTCTTTCAAAAGCATTTTTTTTTGGGGGCGCCATTGGGCTTTTTGCGTGTCAACGAGGAATGACCGCTTCTGGAGGTGCGCAGGGTGTTGGGCGATCAGCCACTAGTGCATTTGTGGCCTGTTTTATAGCGATAATGGTGTTGGATTTCTTCCTTGGATTGATGTTCAGCCGGCTAACACCATTTATTGCCCCCGTGGCCAGGGGGGGGGCATGAGTCAGGACTCGGATGCTGAGTTGTTCGGATCAGAATTGGGTGGGGAAATACCATCCCATTTGGAGCAGCCCTCGCTTTTGGAAATGCGTTCAGTTTCCATGCGTTTTGGGCAAACAGGTGTTTTGAGGGACATTAGCCTGGGAATACCGGCTGGTTCGAGCGTGGCCATCATTGGTGAAAGTGGTTGCGGGAAAAGCGTTTTTTTAAAACTATTGATAGGCCTGCTTAGCCCCACATCTGGAACGGTGCATTTTGGAGGGACCTCACTTGCTGCGATGCGGGCCTCGGATTTGATGCGTTTGCGCACGCGATTTGGTTATCTTTTCCAAAGTGGAGCTTTGTTTGATAGTCTGAGCGTTTATGAGAATATTGCCTTTGGGTTGAGGCAGAAAAACATTCTCAAGGAAAATCAGATAGACGAGGTAGTGAAGTCTAGGTTGACGGAGGTGGGGCTGCCTTTGGCGGCTCTACACCGAATGCCCAGCGAGCTATCGGGTGGCCAGCGCAAAAGGGTGGGATTGGCCCGCGCTTTGGCCATGGATCCGGAAATCATGCTTTATGACGAGCCGACTACCGGCCTTGATCCAATCATGTCGGACATCATCAATGAGCTAATTTTGAGGGTTGGTGAATCGCATCCCGGGATGACTAGCCTGGTGATTACGCATGAGATGAAAACAGTGTTCCGTGTTGCGGATCGGGTAATCATGCTTCAGCCATTGGCATTGGTGCCTGAGGCCGAAAATCAAATACTTTTTGATGGGACAGTTGGTGCCCTTAGATTGTCACCTGAGGCAAGGGTGCAGGAATTTATTCGGGGTGACGCATCAAGGCGGATTCAGTTTTCGGCTGAAATAATGGATCCCGGTGGGCCTGTAGGGGGAGATCATCCATGAAAGAGCGCAAAATGCGCTTCCAAGTTGGGCTGATGAGCTTGGGTGCCATCTCCATCCTAGGAATCATGATTTTTTACTTTGGCAACACGCCCAGGTGGCTGAGGGGCGGGACGCAGTATTCAGTTGAATTTCCAGAGGCTCCTGGAATCAATCCGGGCGCCCCTGTGAAACGATCGGGAATTCGGGTTGGCCAAGTGGTGCGTGTTGATTTGGATGAAGAATCGGGGCATGTTTTTCTTACCCTGTCTGTGGAGCAACCCTATCGCATTCGCAAGCATGAGGTTCCCACTATTACTACCGGCTTTTTAGCAAATGATGCCTCGATTGAGTTGGTGGCGGAATTGGATTCCAAGTTTAAAAGCCCTGACAAATCTGAAATAGATCCTAACGAAGTGATTGCGGGCAAGCGTGGAGGTAATGTTAGCGCTCTTATTAACCGGGCCAGTGAATTTGCGCCCATGACGCAGGAACTGATGTTGGATTTAAAGCGATCCATGGAGAAAATTGAAAAATTAACGCCGCAAGTGGAAGCCACTTTGGAAGAAATTCGAATGCTGGCCAAGCAGTCTAATGACGCTTTTCCCGCAATATTTGAGGACACTCGCAAGGCGATTAGTTCGGTTGAGAAAACTGCCCGGGCGGTGGAACAATCCATTCCAGAATTCAAGAAGCTTGCAACTGACACGGTTATGGAATACCAGAAGCTTGGAAAGGACTTGCGCGATTCCATTCCTACTTTGCGGGATAACGCCAACAGTGCTATCACCGAGGTCCGTGATTTGGCAAAAGCAGGTAGGGAATTCATGCCTGATTTGAAAAAGGCATCAGAAGAAATAACCGCCACAGTTCGTGTATTTGGCCGATTGGGCGAGCGAGGTGATGTTTGGTTTCAAGCCAATCAGCAAATTATTACCCGCACCATCGACGCTCTGAGAATTGACTTGGAGAAGGTGGGTGAATTGCTGTCACCGGAGAACCAGAAGCAGTTTTCAGCATTGGTCAAGAACCTTCGTGTGGGCTCTGACCGTATTGAAGAGATTGGCAAGAACGCCGAAACTGCTTTGCGGGATGCGGGTGACGTTTTCAAAAGGATAGTTGCGCTAATCAACGATTTGGAACAGGCTGCTGTTGGCGGCACGGCTGGCAAGCAGGCAATGGGCAAGCGGCTTGGCTCGGTCTTTAAAAATCTGGATGAAAGTTTGGAGAAGCTTAATGGTTTGATGGGGGATGCCCGTGAATTTGTCCGCGTGGCTGGCCAGGCAGATGGTACGCTGCAGCGGTTTATAAGTGATCCAGGATTGTATACCCGTATCAACGAAATTTTGGATCAGGGTTTGAGGCAGATTCCAAAGATCGATCGAATTATCCGAGATTTTGAGACCTTTACCGATAAGCTTGCTCGCCATCCCGAGTTGCTTGGAGTGGGTGGGGCCATCAGGCCTGGAAACGGGCTGAAGGATCCACCCGAGACCAGACCTGGAAACGGGCCGGGATTTCCTGCACCCGGCATGATTTTTCAGCCCCAAAAGCCATAACTCCTAAAATTTGATCCCGCTTAGCGGGCAGCAAGTGGGGTTCGATGGAAATGGACATGCAGCCAAACGCTGCCGGTCCATTTCCAAATTCTGGTTTCGGCATTGGCAACGGTTCGTGGGCGGCCATTTTCGTCCAAGCATTGAACAAGGCGTACATACCCCAAGATTCCTGTTTCGCCGACAATCTGAACATGGGGCTTGTGGACAGTGGTTTTATGTTTGCCTCGAAAGCCACCCAAATCAAAGTAGAATTTGTGAAAACCAAGCCCCTCAACTACTAGGCCTTCGGATTCTGGCTCGATTGCGGTGAGGGCAGGATCGCATAATTCTTGGTAAGTGTTCCAGTCACCATCAGCGATAGCTTCGAG
>CAIWHS010000194.1 GCA_903912515.1 uncultured Planctomycetaceae bacterium | reverse complement strand
CGAGTGGCCCACCGCAAAGGCGAGCACCGCGACACCAAGGATTCCAAGTACCCAAGCAAGGTTGCGGCGGGCCATGGGATTTCACTCCTCGGAGATTGAATCAAAAGTAAAAACGTACAAGACCATAAGAATAGTTTACCGCAACGGAACCGTCAAAAACGAGCGCAGCTGGAACATAAAGAGAGAAAAGCAATGGCATTGACCCAGAAAGGTCTTTTTGGTTGATGTGTCGGGTTAAGTTGCTGGACGGGAGCGCATGGACGCGCGCGATTAAAGGCCCATTTTTGGGGGTGTGCAGGATGCGACCGCTGACCCTGGAGGACCTGATTCCGTTGCCTGAATTTCAGGCTCGCCGAAAAGAATATCTATCGAGCCATTTACGATATATCGAAAGTTATCGAAAAATTCGAATTGGCCAGCGAGCCGTTTTGGTATTTGAAAACCGGCAAACCCTTTGGTTCAGGGTTCAAGATGTGATGCACCTAGCTCGCATTCATGATGAGCCAACGCAATTGCTGGAACTGGAATTACACAACCGGGTATTGCCTCTGGAAGGAGGCCTGCAAGGTGCGTTGTTGTTGGATGGTCACCTTCCGCCTGGAGACCCAACCTCATCCACATGGGGAGATTTGAGGGGGGACCATTTGCAATTGATGCTAGGAGGCAAACGGGCAGTCTCGGCCAATTTACTGACCACCCGGCAAGAAGACCGCTGCTGGGGCACAGCCCACTGGGTTCACTTTAGGCTGGATGATCAGGAGTTGCGTTTGTTGGCTGATAATCGGGAGTCAATCAGTGTCCGCTTGAGAACGGGAGACTATGACGGCCAAAGCCTACCTTTGACCGACGGAGTCCGCCAAAGCCTGGTGGAAGATTTGGCCGGCATGCAAGCAGCAGCCTGAAAGCAACACGGGTAAAGAAAACACGATAAAGCCAGCTTGGAATGGGCATTTTGTAGAGATGTTGAGTTGGGGATTTTTAGACCTTTTGGGTCATTTTCCCTGTTTCCATCAAAAGGACGAAGTCCTCAAACAGATAGCTTGAATCGTGAGGCCCGGCTGAGGCTTCAGGGTGATATTGAACGCTAAAGGCCTTGAGAGCCTGATGGCGAATGCCCTCAACGGTGTTGTCATTCAAGTTAAGGTGAGAAACCTCGACCCCCTGTGGGAGTGAAGTTTTCTCCACAGCGAATCCGTGGTTTTGGCAGGTGATTTCCACCCGGCCTGTGTTTTCGTTGCGAACCGGCTGATTTGAACCGCGATGCCCGAATTTCAACTTGAAGGTTTTGGCACCCAGAGCCAGCGACAAGAGTTGATGCCCCAGACAAATGCCAAAGACAGGTACTTTTCCAACCAGCCCCTTGATGGTTTCAACTGCGTAAGTTACCGCAGCGGGATCTCCAGGGCCATTTGACAGGAACACGCCCTCGGGTTTTAGGGCAAGAATTTCGGCTGCGGTACTGGTGCCCGGCACCACGGTGACCTCGCAACCCACTTGAGTGAGGCACTTGAGGATGTTGCGCTTCATGCCGAAATCGACAGCCACCACCTTGTGTTTTGCATTGCGGGCTTGCAAGTAATTGGTGAGCGGGTGATTGAGGCCTTCATTCCAATGGGAGGAATGCTTGGGAGTGACTTCGCGAACCAAATCCTGACCGGTCATTGTTGGAATGGCTTTGGCTTTGGTCACCAACTCGGTGGCAGAGTTACAGGTGGTACTCAGAACGCCCCGCAGTGATCCTTTGATGCGCAATTTGCGAACCAAGGCCCGGGTGTCGAAGCCTTCCATTCCCAATACATTTTGGCGTTTGAGATAGTGGTGCAAATCTTCGGTGGACCGGAAGTTGCTGACCAGAGGGCTAAGTTCCCGAATGAGCAAACCTTTGACTTGTACTGAAGAAGATTCCGTATCGTCTGGATTAACGCCATAGTTGCCCACTAAGGGGTAAGTCATGGTGAGAATTTGGCCGCAATAAGATGGATCTGTGAGGGCCTCTTGATAGCCGGTGAGGCTAGTGTTAAAGACCACTTCACCGGAGGTTTCTCCCTCGGCCCCAAAGGCTCGGCCTTCAAATACAGTCCCATCCTCCAGTGCCAAAAAGGCCCGCATCCCAGTCTCCCTTATCTATTTCGACGCAAAATCCCAAGGTTGAAGCAAGTGCCCAAACAGCATTAGTTTATAAAATCCGGCCAAGCTTGGCCGGATTCCAACTAGAAATTCAGTTTCGTAGTCCCCAAGGGGGCGCCAAACCGGGGATTAATCACACCCGGGTGTTTTGATCGAGTCGCGGGAAGCCCCATTGTGGCCAATTTGGCGGTGAAGTTCGTCCACAATCCAATGGATTCCCACCAAATGAACCGATTCAACCAAGCCCATATCGTTGAGGTCGACATGGAAACAATCGTTTGCCATCGTTTTAAGTTTGCCGCCAGAAAACCCTGTCATGCCAAAAGTGCCCACCCCGTTTTTGTGGGCCCATTCCACAGCTCGAAGGACATTTGGGCTGTTTCCTGAGCCGGAAATGGCGATCAAGAGGTCGCCAGGCCGTGCCAGATTTTTGAGTTGCTCAAGAAAAACACGGTCAAATCCCTCGTCGTTACCCCAAGCGAGAAGGTAGGCAGGGCTATCGGCCAAGGAAATGACACGGAGGCGTTTTTTGGAGTCGTTGTCAAAATCTTCCCGGCGCAATGAGCCTTTGCCAAAATCCTCGCAAGCATGAGAAGCAGTGGACGCACTCCCGCCGTTGCCGATGAGGAATACAGTTCCATCGGCGTTGTAGCGTTGGACAATTGCCTCGGCGAGACGCTCAAGGGATGCATAATCCATGCGAAGGACTTCTTGAGCAGACCGTTCGATGAATTGCTTAGCTGTCAAACGGGCACCAATCATGATTGCCTTCCTGCAAATGCCTGGGGGCTTAAAAAGTGTGACAAAAGGGCCGAAATTGGACCTGTTTTGCACCCGTATGTTGTAAGTCTTTAGGTTACACTAAAGAGCATGAGCACCGACAGGGAAAACCAGCCTGGAAACTCCCAAGCCAAGCCAGGGGAATGGCTCCAAAAGGCCATGCCACTAATTCTTGGCACTGCTGGCCATATTGATCACGGAAAAACCTCGTTGGTGCGTGCCCTGACGGGTGTGGATTGTGATCGTTTGCCAGAGGAAAAAGCCCGCGGGATAACAATAGATATTGGATTTGCGCATCTCGACATATCGCCTTATCGAGTTGGCGTGGTGGATGTTCCCGGTCACGAGCGATTTGTGCGCAATATGCTGGCTGGTGCCACTGGTTTTGACCTGGCCATGTTGGTGGTAGCCGCTGACGACAGCATCATGCCTCAAACAAGAGAACATCTGGAAATCCTTCGCTTGCTTGGTTTGGAGCACGGAATCATAGCCCTTACCAAATGCGATTTGGTGGATGAGACCACCCGCGAGGTTGTGGAGCTGGAAGTTCGAGAACTGGTGCAAGGAAGCTTTTTGGAAGAAGCCCCAATCCTGTATACCTCGGCTTCAACAGGGGCTGGCATTCCTGAGTTGCGTGAGGCTCTTAAAGGGGCAGCCGCCAAATGCCTTTCGAAACCCCGGCCACGCGATGCGGGGTGGTTTCGCATGGCGATCGACAGGTCGTTTGTGATGCAGGGACACGGCACGGTGGTAACAGGCACTGTTTTGGCTGGCCAAATCAGGGTGGGAGAAGAAATTGACTGGCTCCCCAAGGGTGAGCGGGTCAGGGTGCGTGGGCTGCGTCGCCATGGGGAACCGGTCGATTTTGTCAGCGCCGGAATGCGAGCGGCAATCAATCTGGCCGGCGTGAAGCATGAGGATGTGCAGCGTGGGCAAGAATTGGCCACGCCGGGCGTATTACAGCCCACTCGGGTGCTGGCGACCAAGTTGCGGTTGCTTCCGGGGGCCAAGCAATTGCGTCACCGCCAACAAGTACGGGTGCATTTGGGAACACTAGAAACCATAGCGACCCTTTCCTTGCTGGATTGCGACAAGTTGGCACCAGGGGAGGAAGGGCTTGTTCAACTGTTCCTCGAGGACCAAGCATTGGCCGTTTGGGGCCAGCCTTTGGTGGTTAGACAGGCCTCTGCACAGCAAACCCTTGGCGGGGGCAGAGTAATTCAAGCCACTGGGCGAAAGCTGCGACGGCGGCATTTGAAAGACTTGGAGCATTTGGAACAACAGGCTTGTGCGGACCACCAGTCTCGGGCGAGGGTAACTGCTTGGTTTTCAGGTTATGGCGGTATCAGTCCGGCAGACCTGGTCCGCGAGGCCGGCTGGACCTTAGAGGAGGCGGAAGGGTGGACTGCCCAAGGCCTGGCAGATGGCAGCTTGGTTGAAATATCTCTGGGCGGAACGCGCAAAAGGCTTTTGGAAACAGCGCGGGTCGAAGAATTGGAGGCAATGTTGTTGGAGGCGCTGATCCGCCTGCACGACCGCGAACCCCTCCTAAGTCATCACGAGCGCCAAAAAGTGGAAGCCCAATTAGGATGGCTGAATGATCAGGCGTTGGCTGCGGGGGTGCTGGATCGACTGATCAAACGCAAAGTAGTGGTGGGCCCCCAAGGGCGGGTTGGCAAAGCTGATTTTAAGCCACGACTCACCGCTGGGCAGCGCCGATTGAAGGAGCAAATTCTCGAGGCCTACCGCCAGGCAGGATTCCAACCACCTGACAAGGCGTCCTTCAGTGCGGTTGCCGGTCAAAATGCAGGCAGTCTGGATGAATTGTTTGGGGTCTGTGTTGCCGAGGCAGCCCTTGAGAAGGTGCAGGAAGGCCTTTATTTGGCGAGTCAGCATGAGCGCGCGATGCGGGAAAAAGTGGCAGCAGAGCTGGGGCGTCGGGTTGAATTGGGCCAGCCAGGCCTGACCGTGGCCGAGATACGAGACCTTTTGGGCACAACCCGCAAGTATGCGGTGCCTTTGTGTGAATATTTGGACCGCGTGGCAATCACGCGGCGTGAGGGGGATTTGCGGTGGCTGGCTCCGAACAAAATGGCGGAAAATCCGGTGGCGAAGGGTTGAGTTCTGAAGGCAAGCAAGCCCTTAGGGCTTTGCCGGCCATTCACCTCATCTTGGAGCAATTGGCTGCCATTCGCGAAGGGGAGCATATTGCTCCTAGTGTGTTAGCCAATGCCGCTCGCGAGGCTTTGGAAAATGCACGCTCGCGCATTCTTGCCGGTGATGCCACAGAGCATTGTTTGGCCAGACTGAGCGACGAAGCATTGGCCCAGGCGAGGAGAAATAGCAGACCATTTCATCAGCGAGTGATCAATGCTACAGGCATAGTGCTACATACCAATTTAGGGCGAGCCCCCCTCGCACAGGTTGCAATCGATGCGGCTCTAAATGTTGCCAGGTATGGCAACTTGGAATTTGACTTGGTTAGCGGCAAGCGGGGCAAGCGGTTGGGAGGTGTTGGCCCATTGTTGGCCCAGCTCCTTGGTGCCCAGGCCGGGACAGCGGTTAATAACTGCGCCGGGGCAACCGTTTTGGTTTTGCGGGCACTGTGTGGCGGCCGGGAGGTGATTGTCAGCCGAGGACAACTGGTTGAAATTGGCGGTAGTTTTCGGCTTCCGGAAATTTTCAAGGTGGCGGGGGTGAAACTGGTGGAAGTGGGGGCAACCAATATTTCCCGCATCGAGGATTATGAGCGGGCCATCACCACAGAAACCGCAGCGCTTTTGAGGGTACATACCGCTAATTATCGGGTGATGGGGCATACTGAGTCGCCTGGGGCTGCCCCCTTGGCAAAGCTGGCTCGCGCCCACGGGCTTTGGTTCATTGATGATGTTGGCAGCGGGGCGTTGCAGACTGCGGGCAAGGTAGGGTTTGAAACAGAGCCTGATCCCCGTGCCGGTTTGTCTGCAGGTGCTCATATCACGCTGATGAGTGGTGACAAACTGTTGGGCGGCCCCCAGGCTGGACTAGTAGCAGGCGACTTGGATTTGATCCACAAATTGGAGAAGGACCCCCTGTTTAGAGCGCTCCGATTAGACAAGATGACCCTAGCCGCCCTGGAAGCCACACTAAGGCTTCATCTTGATCCCGAGCGCGCTTGGAAAGAAATACCCGCCCTTGCCATGCTTGGTACCCCCGTTGACGATTTGGAGCGGAGGGCAAGGATATGGGCCAGCCTGATTGAGGGCAGCCAAGGCCTGCAAGATGTGTTAGTGTTGGCCGAAAAATCACCGGTTGGCGGGGGCTCGCTTCCAGGCCAGGACTTGCCCACATGGGTGGTTGCCCTGCGTGCCTTAAAACAATCAGATGACCAACTGTCAGCTTCGCTGAGGGTTCAGCAACCCCCGATAATTAGTCGTGTTCAGGACGGCCGCGTCTTGCTGGATCCTAGAACCGTGCAAGGGACAGAAGAGGCTGAAATGTTGGATGGTGTGAAGAAAGCCTTGGCTGGTCATTGAATCTGGCAATTTGCCCGAATGCAAATAATGCCCCGCCACCCCTAGAGCGTGCTAACAGGATCGATGTCAATCGCCTGCTCCACAACGGATGAGGGGCGTACTGCGCGGCTGGCCTCACGCAGGATCGTGTGCAGGTGACGCGCTGATGGCGAAAAAATCAGCGCATGGCGGCGAAAATAGTCTTTCAGGCGGGCAACCGGGGGTTCGGAAGGGCCCAGAACACGGCAGTCAGGAATAGGTTCAGTGCCGGCAGAAGCTTTACGGCTTTCATGCGTGGCCTTGATGGCGGCCACGACTGTTTTTGCATAATCTTCCAACGCGATGGGGTCGGTTGATCGCCAGATAATGCGGGCCATGCGGGAGAATGGCGGGTAACTGAGTGCCGCTCGCTGCTCTAATTCAGCCTTGGCGAATGTTTCGTAATCGTGACGGGCCGCCAAGACGATCGCGGGATGGTCCGCATCAAAAACCTGGACCAAAACTTTGCCAGGATCTGTGCCTCGGCCTGCACGGCCCGCCACCTGCGCCAATAATTGGAAGGTGCGTTCGGCGGCACGAAAATCGGCAAAGTGCAGGGCGGAGTCGGCCTGTACCACTCCAACAAGTGTCACTCCGGGAAAGTCGTGCCCTTTGGCGATCATTTGTGTTCCCAAAAGCACCTGTACCAATCCGGCACGGAATGCGTCTAGCACTTGCTGATGGCTTCCGGGTTTGTCCATGGTGTCGGAATCCATGCGCCGAATCACCGCGCCAGGAAGCAGGCGCACCAAGTCTTCGTGTAATTTTTCAGTTCCAACCCCTTGGTACTGGATAGCTGGTTGCTGGCACGAGGCGCAGGTCAGGATCGGGTCTTGGCTGTTACCGCAGTGGTGGCACATCAGCTTGTTTTTACCCTTATGGAAAGTGAGTGCCAAATCACAAAACCGGCACATGGCAGCTTGACCGCATGCGGGGCAAACCACAAAAGGCGAGTGCCCGCGGCGATTGAGGAGCACAATGGCCTGTTTGCCGGCAGAGAGGGTGTTTTTGATGGCTTGTACTAGCCGGGCGTGCATATGCGGGGAGGGGGAGGCCACTTTTTCGCGTATGCGGCGGTCCAATATCTCAACACGAGGCATGGGCCTGTCGAGCACACGGTTGGGTAGGTCAATTCGTGAGCAAGCGCCTTTTCTGGCTAGGTGATAAGTTTCCAGCGAGGGGGTGGCTGACCCGAGGATTACTGGAATTTTTAGCATGCGGGCCCGCATCAGCGCCACATCGCGGGCGTGGTAACGGGGTACCGTTTCCTGTTTGAAGGTGGGCTCATGTTCCTCATCCACCACAATCAGGCCCAAGTCGCGAGCGGGAGCGAAGATGGCACTGCGTGCCCCGATCACCACGCGGGCTTTCCCACTGGCAACCTCACGCCAACGGGTGCGCCGTTCGGCCTCTTGAAGGTGGCTGTGCAAAACCGCCACCAAGCCAAACCTCTCCCGAAAGCGGGACTCTGTCTGGGGCGTGAGGCTGATTTCGGGTACCAGCACTATTGCCTGCTTGCCAAGCTCCAATGCCCTTGCAATGGCTCGCAAATAAACCTCTGTCTTGCCGCTGCCTGTGACCCCGAAGAGCAAATGTGGGGCAAATCGGGGGTAATCCACCACCGGGAAAAGCCTATCGAGTGCCAGTTGCTGGTCGGTGGTTAGGAGTGGCAAATCGGTGGACGAAAGGAGGGAGGCATGTCCTCCGTCGGATCGGCCGGCACAGCGCTCGCGCACAACCACACCCTTGCGGACCAAGCTTTCCACCACGCTGGAGGTGCACTTGGCTTGTTCCAAAAGCCGAGGCTGCTCCACTCCCTCGGGATGCCCTGCCAAGGAATCTATGACAGCTTGCTGCCGATCCGTCAGTTTGACGGGTTTTCCAGCATCGTCATGGGTGACAGCAACTGCGGGAAGGCGCAACCAGACTGTTTGGCGTTCTTTGGAATCGCGGCGCACTCCGGCCGGAACAACGGCTTGAAGTGCCTGGCCCCAGCCACACAGGTAGTAGTCTGCCATCCAGCGGGTCAGTTCCAGCAGATGGGCGTCCACCAAGGGTTCGGGATCGAGAACGCTATCAATTGGCTTTACCGGCCTTTCTGGTTTTTCGCGGGTTAGCTCCACACACCAACCAGGAACCCGTTTGTCCCCTCTGCCAAGGGGGGCAGATACGCGTGCTCCCTGCTTGATAATCGCCTCAAGGGCGGCAGGAACGGCATAGGTATAAGGCACTTCCAATGGCCGGTCAAAAACAACCTGTGCGAACAGGTTGAATCCGTCCCCCGGCAATTTGATAGGGCTAGTCGGTTCATCGGGGAATAAATCGTGGGATGCCATCGGGTTTAATTCTGGGGCATGTAGTCGGACACAATGGCGGTTTGTCGGGATTTTCCTGATTGCAAAACTGCTTCGCATAATGCGATGGTCTGCAGGTTGTCGCGGCCGCACAACTCGGCTTCGGGGCCCCCGCGCAATTGCCAAAGCAATTCGCTCATGGGGCCGGCAAAGGCATCGGGAAACCATACCTCGCGCCATCTAGGCCTATGAATGGTGCCCGGATCGGAACGGCTGGCGAAATCGAGGGTGCTGGGTTGCCTGGCTGGCCAAGAAGGCCATCCGATGGTGCCCTCGGCCCAGCCTAGGGTTCCCTCCACCCGGAACCGGACAGACTGATTACCGGGGCAGGTGGTATCCATGGGGCTTGAAGGTTTAAGCGGGGCGGTCCAGACATCGTCAATACCCAAGGCGCGGGGGCCTTGGTCGTATTCTAGTATATAAATATTTATGCCATCTGTATGGGGAAAATTAGTTCTCGGGTCGGTTCTTGTGCTGGCCATCACGCGGTCAGGCGTGCCTAACCAAGCGCGGAAAGTGTCGAGGTGGTGAACGCTGAGGATATACGTGGTGAGCGAGCGCAAGCCTTCGCTCCAGGGCATCCAGTGCGGTATTGCCCGCAAGTCGATGGTTGCCAGCACCGGCTCTCCCAGCCAACCCGAGCGGATCAGGTTTGAGCAGGAGCGAACTGCTTGGTCATGACGCATGTTTTGGTTCACGACCAATACTTTGCCGGCTTTTTCGCAGGCTGTGACCAAAATGCTTGCGGTTGCGGGGTCCATTGCCAAAGGTTTTTGGGCCAAAATCCCCTGAATGTGGGGCCGCGTGCAGGCCTCCAAGATCACCTCAGGCTGGGCATTTGGAGGTACTGCTACATCCACAACCCTGACCTGTTTGTCATCTAGCAACTGTCGCCAGTCGGAATGAACGGTCCCAATACCGTGCCTGCTGGCCACGGCTTTAGCCTTGGTTTGGTCGCGAGACCAGAGGGAGTTCACAATAAAGCCGGCGTGTTTGTAGGCCGGTAAATGGCAATCGGCAACGATAAACCCGGCACCAATCACACCAATGCCCGGATGAGGGCCGGGTGGAGGTGTGAGCTTGAATTCCAAGCGAGGTGCCATTGCGTGGAGTCTTTGGGCTTCTTAGTTAGAAACCATGGTCAGTTCGCGGGGTAGGGGGAAGCTAACATGCTCCTCCCGCACCACCCGGTTTTCCACCAAAGCGCCAAACCGTTGCTCCAAAACCCGAAGGCAGTCCTGAACCACATCTTCTGGTGCACTGGCGCCGGCTGTTATCAGTACGGTCTTTACATTGTGAAACCATGAGTCATCCAGTTCGGCCGCGGTGTCAATCAGGTAGCCAGGCTTGCCATTGGTTTGGGCGAGTTCGGCTAGGCGGTTGCTGTTACTGCTGTTTTTGCTGCCCAAAACAATAACCAGATCGGCCTCGGGTACCAAAGCCTTAACGGCTTCTTGCCGGTTTTGTGTGGCGTAGCAGATGTCTTCCTTTTTGGGTGACGCAATGTTCGGGTAACGCACCTTCAAAGCTTCTATTATTTCGCGCGCCTCATCAACGCTAAGAGTTGTTTGGGTGAGGTAGGCGAGCTTGGTGCCTGCGGGAAAGGGCAATGCGGCCACTTCATTGGCGGTTTGCACCAAAGTCATGCTTTGGGGAGCCTCACCCATGGTGCCAATCACCTCATCATGGCCTTCATGACCAACCAGAATAATATGGTAGCCTTCGCGGGCGAATTTAATGGCCTCAACATGAACTTTAGTCACCAGTGGGCAAGTCGCATCAATGGCGCGAAGATTGCGCGAAGCCGCAGCTTCGCGAATCACAGGCGATACACCATGCGCACTATAAAGCAGGGTGCCTCCCCTGGGTACTTCGTCGATGGTGTCTACAAAAGTGACACCTTTTTGGCTGAACCGTTCCACCACAGGGCGGTTGTGGACAATTTCGTGATAGACATAAATTGGCGTGCCAAAAAGTTCCAGGGCTCGCTCGAGGCTTTCGATGGCCATATTCACGCCAGCGCAAAATCCCCTAGGATTGGCCAGAATTATTCGCAGGGCACTTCCATTGCTTGACATCGATCACCTCGGTAGAAGGGAGGCACTGGCCCACCCCTTATTCTTCCCTGAAAACGAACTGGAAGAACTTTTTTTATTGTAGATACAGCTACGAGTCTGCAAAGCGAGAAACCCCCCGGAAGACATTCCGAGGGGCCTCTTGAGTATAATGAGCCAATCTCCAAATTAGTCGAGCTTCACGCCTTCTTTGGCTGGCTTGATTTTAACGGAATCACCTTCCTTGGTAATAACGCCAGTGACGGAGCCTTTAGTCCGGCCGGTGCACAGCTTGCCATGGTAAGGGGCTTTGGCGCCTTCATCGTCCAAGATATAGACAACTTTCTTGGTTTCGCCAGTTTTCTTGTTTTTGCGCTCAACTTCGATGGCGTTGGTGCATTTGTCAGCGGTTTTAAGCTCGCACTTGGCGCAGCAAAGCTCGCCCTTGAGGGTAACTTCCTTCTTCTTTTCCTGGGTTTTTTCTTGGGCAATAACTGCGGTTGGCAGTAGCATTGCGCCGGTGGCCAGAGCAAACATCAGGGCAAAAATAGCCTTCTTCATTGAAACCACTCCTGGGTAAATCGGTTGGCAAACAGGTGGAAAGACTGGGCAAAAGGCCCTGAATTTTCCAATAGAAGTATCTAGTCTATTTCAACAGAAAACCAAAGGGAAGAAATAATTTGCGTTTTTTAGGAATTTGCCACACCAAACCCCATTGACTGGCTGTTCAAAGCCCCTAAGCTACCTCTTTGTTTTAAGGCATCCTGAAGAGCAGGGGCATCCATGGAATTAGCTCCCGAGCGTAAGGCTTCGGTGCTGATTGAAGCTTTGGGGTATCTCCGCCGTTTTCGCCATCGTTTTATCGTGGTGAAGTTGGGCGGTAGCCTCGTGGACAATCCTCAATCCCTTTCCCAATTGCTGGAAGATGTTATTTTCCTCGCTACGGCTGGTGTTTGGCCCGTAGTTGTTCATGGTGGCGGGAAAAGCATCGACCGAACCAGTGCTGCTGCCGGAATTGTCACCAAAAAAGTCCAAGGCCGGCGATATACCGATCCGGCTACTATGGAAATTGTGGCCCGAGTGCTGCGAAACGAGACCAACTCTTGGATGGTTAACGAGGCGAAAAGGCTTGGGGGTAGAGCTGTTGGGTTACATTCGGCGGCTTTACAGTCTCTTTTTGGTGAGCGTTTGGTGCTGAAGGAAAAGGGCCAAATAATCGACTTGGGTTTGGTGGGACAGGTCACCCGGGTCGATGTGGATCTCATTCGTGATTTCACATCAGCCGGGGTGATTCCGGTCATTCCGTCGCTAGCCTATGAAACCGCTACGCATGACCACTCTAATCCCGAGTCAGGGTGGCTGAACATCAATGCAGATACAGCCGCTGCTGCTGTTGCGGCCCAGTTGGGGGCGGAAAAACTGGTTCTAGTGACCGATACCCCCGGGGTGTTGATCGACCGCAAAGATACTTCCACCCTTCAACCCAGTCTCAGTTGTGAGCGTTGTCGAGACCTTATTGCCACTGGAATCATTGAAGAGGGAATGATTCCCAAAATTGAAGCCTGTCTGGAGGCGCTGGCAGCGGGAGTGGGCAAAACCCACATGATAGATGGCCGTCTACCGCACGCACTTTTACTGGAGATTTTCACCCGCACTGGAATAGGCACCGAGATTGTAACTGAGGGGGAATCCGCAGCAGTTCCAGCAACCTCCCGCGTTTTAAAAGCTCTGCCAGGCAAGGACCTTTTCGGAATCAAACCAGTATGAAAAGCGAAACGGTTGAGCGTTATCAAAAATATGTCATTCCAAATTACACCCGTTATCCCGTCTGCCTAGTAAAGGGGGCTGGTTCAAGGGTTTGGGATGACTCAGGCAAGCCTTACCTAGACTATTTTCCTGGTTGGGGCTGTGCCCTGTTGGGGCATTGTCCGCCCTTGGTGGTGGATGCAGTTCAGCAGCAAGTTGCCAAGCTTATTCATGTTCCCAACAGTTGGCATACCGAGCCGCAAGGCGAACTTGCTGAGGCGCTTTGCAATAAGCTCCACTGGCCGGCGCAAGCTTTCTTCTGCAACTCCGGCACCGAGGCCAATGAGGCTGCAATCAAAATAGCGCGTCTATGGGGAAAGCCTAATGGGAAATTCAAGATCATCACCATGATCGATAGTTTCCATGGTCGAACCATGGGATCGATCAGTGCGACAGGGCAACCCAAGTACCAGCAAAACCTAGAACCCTTGCTTCCGGGTTTTGTGCATGTGCCTTTTGGGGATATAGATGCAGTTGCCGCGGCTATTGATCACGAGACTGCTGCGGTCCTGATTGAACCCATTCAGGGCGAGGGGGGAATCAACATACCCCCAGCCGGTTATATGCAAAATCTTCGGCAGCTCACTCGCGACAAGGGAATGCTGCTGATGCTGGACGAGGTGCAGTCTGGAATGGGCCGGGTGGGCGAATGGTATGCCCACCAACTGGATGCGGTTGAGGCGGATGTGGTCAGCTTGGCCAAGGCTCTGGCCTCCGGTATTGCCATGGGAGGGGTTTTGGCCCGTCCCGAAGTTGCCGCGGTCTTGAAGCCTGGCACACATGCCGCAACTTACGGCGGAAACCCTATCTCCGCAGTGGCCAGTTTGGCAACCATCCGCACCATTGA
The DNA here is from genome assembly GCA_903912515.1 of uncultured Planctomycetaceae bacterium. Taxonomy (GTDB): domain Bacteria; phylum Planctomycetota; class Planctomycetia; order Gemmatales; family Gemmataceae; genus UBA6894. Next base: position 2,573 of record CAIWHS010000194.1, on the reverse strand, counting down.
AAAAGAAGGTCTTTTGGCAAGGTCTAAAAACCTGGAGGAATTGTTTCGTAAGCGATTCACAGCGTTGATGCCCAAGTGTCCTTGGATTACCGAGGTCAGGGCGCGAGGGGTGATGGTGGGCATTCAGCTTTCCATTGAAGGCGCACCCATTGTTAAGGCCTGCCTGGAAAAGGGTTTGCTGATTAATTGCACCCACCAAACGGTGATTCGACTGCTGCCAGCAATGAACCTTTCCGATGCAGAGTTTGAGGAGGGATGCTCCATATTGGAGGAGGCCCTGATCAATCCGGTTGTTTCCTGAAAAGTAAGGCCATTGAATTAAATTAATAAACACCCCAAAAATTGGGGAAATCAGACAGGTGGTGGGCATGCGACATTTCATTGATCTGTACGATTGGTCCGCGAATGAAATCGCGGAGCTTTTGGCGGATGCCCGCCAGATGAAAAATGATTGGGCCAAGGGGGTTCGCCCGTTGCCCTTGGCCGGGCGCATCTTGGGACTTGTTTTTGAAAAGCCAAGTTTGCGAACCCGTGTCAGTTTCGAGTCGGCCATGGCTCATTTGGGTGGCCAGTCGATTTTTCTTAGTGCCACCGATGGTCCCATTGGAAAACGCGAATCAGTGTCTGATTTTGCTCGCACCCTCAGCCAATTTATAGATGTGGTTGTGTTGCGCGTTTTCTCGCAAAAGACGGTGGAAATGTTTGCCGAGCATGGCGATATTCCGGTGATCAATGGTTTGTCCGACCTTAGTCATCCCTGTCAAGCCTTGGGTGACATACTCACTCTCCAGGAAGTTTTTGGTGATGTGAAGGGACGCACCTTGGTTTTTGTGGGTGATTGCAACAATGTCTCAAGGTCTTTGGCCCTGATTTGTGCCAAGGTTGGTATGAAATTTGTACTGGCTGCGCCCAAAGGCTATGGTTTCGACAATGAGTTTTTGCATTCTTTGGCAGTTGCAGAGCCGAATAACCATACGGTGGAAATTACTGATCCGAGCGAGGCAGTGCGCCAGGCCGATGCAGTTTATTCCGATGTGTTCACCAGCATGGGCCAAGAGGCCGAAACCCAAAAACGCATGGCTGCTTTCAAAGATTATCAGGTTACCCAAAGGCTGATGGCTTTGGCCCCAGCGCATGCCAAATACATGCACTGTCTTCCTGCTCACCGCGGCGAGGAAGTTCAGGCAGAAGTGATTGATGGGCCACAAAGTGTTGTTTTTCCGCAGGCAGGTAACCGGATGCACGGCCAAAAAGCCGTTCTGAAGCGGTTGCTGACTGCCGGGATGGGGACTCGCAGGGTATGACACACATTCGCCGTGATGGTCGCAAACCAAGCGACCTGAGGCCGCTTTCATTCACACGCCGCTATACCAAACAGGCCCCTGGAAGCGTTTTGGTTAGCTCAGGCGATACCGTGGTGTTGTGTACCTGCTCGGTTGAACAAACGGTGCCAGAGTTTTTGGAGGGGACTGGCAAAGGGTGGCTCACGGCTGAATATGCCATGCTTCCCGGTAGCACTAACAGACGCAAACCGCGCGAACGGGCAGGCAAGCCTGACGGGCGCGGAATTGAGATTCAGCGCCTCATAGGCCGGGCATTACGCACTTCCATTCGCCTCGACAAATTAGGGGAGCGCACTCTGCACCTCGATTGCGATGTCCTTCAGGCGGATGGGGGCACCCGAACCGCAAGTATTAACGGCGCCTACATTGCGTTGATGGATGCCTTGAATTTCATTCGGTCCAAAGACCCAGCATTGCCACTCAATGCCGACCTGATAACCGGTTCAGTGGCGGCTATTTCGATAGGGCTTCTTGAAGGAAGAGTTCTAGTGGACCTAGATTACCCAGAAGATCGCGATGCTGAGGTAGACCTGAATCTGGTAATGACTGGAGCCGGTCAACTGATCGAAATTCAGGCGGGTGGAGAGGAATCCACATTTACCCGGGATCAACTAGACGAGATGGTTAAGGCAGGTGAAGTCGCCACTAGGTACATCACTGAATTGCAAAGCCGCGTTTTGTCCCAACCATTGGGCTGAACCTGGATTTATTCTTAAAATCAGGATTTTGCTCAAGTTTTCAATTGGCCTTGCCGGGCGATGGTTGTCGAAGTTATAGCCCCTCCCGAACCCCCAGATAGGAAGTCTGTGGGCGGTTGGTGAGGGTATAAGCCATGCAGGGCAAGCGACTTTTTCACAAAGCAATTTTGGCTAGTTTTACTTGGGCTTTTTGCCTGAGCGTTCTAAACGGGGCATCACCTAAGCCCGAGACCCCAAAAAACGAATATCAACTCAACCCTCAGGCTGGTGCTTGGCTGATTTGCTGTGCCAGCTACTCGGGGCCAGATTCGCAAGAGATGGCCAAGCAGGTGGTTAATACTCTAAGAACTCGTGACAAATTGCCGGCTTATGTCTTGAACTACAGTCAAAGTTCCTCAGGGAAAAACGAGACGGATTCGAAAGATGATGCCCCTGCGGGTGAAGGCCGTAAACGCAAATTCACCCGACCATCCGAGCAATGTGCCGTTGTGATTGGTGGTTACCAAACCATTGAGCAGGCCCGTGGAGCTCT
>CAIWHS010000193.1 GCA_903912515.1 uncultured Planctomycetaceae bacterium | reverse complement strand
GCCGGTGCCAGTGACGAGGTCGGCCACGCCGTCACCGTTGACATCACCCTGGGCCACGGTGATAGCGCCCTGGTAGCCTGTGCCGTAGGGGGCGAAGGTCTGGCGGGGTGTGCCGTTGGCGTTGAAGATGCTGACCAGGCCACCTTGGCCGCTGCCGGCGGCGATGAACGGGCCAGCCAGGGGAGGCGTGGGGTTGGTGCCGATTGTTATGCCGTATTGGGCATAGCCGACATTGCCCACGCTATCCGTTGCGCTCACGGTGAAGGAACTGGGGCCGGTGGTGGTGGGTGTGCCGCTGATCAGACCGTTGAAGCTGAGAGTCAGGCCAGCAGGCAAGGTACCGGCGCTGAGGGCAAAATTCACCGCGCCTGTGCCGCCCGTGGCGGTCAGCAACTGGCTGTAAGCCACTCCAGCCTTGCCACCAGGCAGGGTGGCAGGACTGATGACCACCACCCCTGGTTGGGCGTTGTTCACCGTCAGGGTGCCCATGCTGGTGCCCTTGGGCCCGTTGGGCTGACTGATGTTAAAGGTCAATTGGAACGGACCGGGCTGGGTTGGGGTACCGGTGATCAACCCGGTGGGGCTCATCGTCAAACCGGCGGGAAGCGGCACGCTTTGGGCATTCAACGCGAAGCTGAAGGGCTTGCCTGGATCGCCACCGGTCACCAGCAACTGCTGGGTGTAAGGCTGGCCAACCGTGGCTGGAACCAAGGAGGCAATATTGATAACCGGCGTCGCAAAGGTTTTGTTGAAGGGAATAGCTGTAATGCCCACGGCAGGTGTGCCGACTGTCTTGCCGGAGTCTATGTTCAGGGCCGTGGTAGTGATGTCAATCTGGCCATCGTTGTTGAAGTCGGCTGTGTTCAAATAAGCCATGGCGCGCTTGTAATTAGGATCATACCCATCTGCTTCGTTGCTATAGCCGATATACTGCTTGATGGTGCCAAAATTGCCTTTTCCGTCCCCTTCCACGATGCCAAAAAGGGTTGACTGGGATGATCCGTTTGCCACACCCAGATCCAGATTGCCATCCCCGTTGAAATCAGCCAGGGCAATGGTCCCGTTCCAGGCGAATCCATCGGTGGCGAAACCGGGGACGGGAGTCAGGGAGAAATCGGTTGTGCCTCCGGCGGGCGTGGTGTTGAGGAAAATGCTGATTGGAGCGTTTGAGGCCTGCCATTGCATGATATTCGGGCTGATATCCACCAACAAAGCCAGACTTACAATATTGGGACTGGTGGCCAGATCGATTTTGCCATCGTTGTTGAAATCGCCTGAAGTCAGATTGAGACCATTGGCGGAACCAGCGGTCTGGAAGAAGAGGGCGCTGGGCTGGGTGAATTTTCCATCCCCCGGATTGGGAAATACGGTGATGCCATCTGCTTCGGGGATAGCCAGGTCCAAAGAGCCATCGCCATTCAGGTCGGCCAGCACCGTGTTGACGACGGGTGTATTGGCAACAGTGTCAGACTTTCTATTGGAGGCAACAAACTCTATGCCCCAGGCCGTGCTGGGTTGGCGCAGATTGATGGTGGTGTAAGCGGTGGAGGCAAAATCACCCACCCAATGGCCGGCGCTAGGATCGCTGATACCCAGGTAGACCTGGAAACCGATCATGGGGAGGACCTGATATCCGTCCGGAAGAACCACCGGTGTGGTTGAATAGTTTTGGCTTATCAGATCCGGGATCAGGTCCCCGTTGACATCGCCCAAAGTCAATTGGCCATAGCGATCCGCCCAGGCATCCAAAGCCCCACCATCCACCTTGGTGAACGATTGCTGGACTGGATCCCATAGATGGCGAACGGTATGGGCACCGGCACCTGTTTGGCTGGCGTTATTGAGGGACAAAATGTCCTGAAATCCATCCTCGTTGAGATCCGCCACGGCAAAAAATGAGCCGGTAAATTGGACGGCGATTCCATGGTTGGGCGTGCCCGTGGTGGAATAGGTCAGGCCATTGGGGCCACCAAACGCGACTTTGCCAAAGCCTCCGCGGCTGAAAGCATTAATTGGGTCTGTTTTTGTTCCATAACCAATCTGTTCATCAATGACTCCAGTTTGCACCAGGTCTGGGTAGCCATCTTGGTTGAAATCAACTGGTTGGTTATGGATGTCCTTAGTGCCAATGGACACCGCGTAATAAAGCGAGTTCAAGGCACTGTCAATGGGTGGAGGGGTGGGCTGAATGCCCCAGGTGGGAATGCTGGTTGGGGCGCCACTTTCCATTAGCACCGCCGGCACGCAGCGCTCTTCCAGGCGGGCCAGATTCAAGGCCACCCGGCGGCGCGGGGAGGCTTGAGAGGAAGCGCGGTTGGTCAAGCGGCCAAACAGGTGCGTGAACATGGGAGGGTGAATCCAGAGTGTCTAAAAGTTCAATCCCGATCCAACAGTTGACTGGAACCTCAAACCTTGACAGCGGTCTATTCATTTGATCCCCGCCAGCCAACCAGCCATCAGGCCCAACAGCGCAAAGTTAGCCAGTTCCATGTCGCACCTCAGTAGTCTTTTGTAGCCAAGGAAAATCCCCCGTATCTGCAAATACGGGGGATTGGGGAAAATCGGTCTTTGATTATCCAATTATTTCCCAGCCACCCAGACGCCGACCGCACCCTGGAAGGCGAAGAAGTCGTCAAGGACGCTGAGGTCGGTGGCGTTGAAGGCCTTGACCT
>CAIWHS010000192.1 GCA_903912515.1 uncultured Planctomycetaceae bacterium | reverse complement strand
AGCAAGGCTGTTTGGTCCGACCAGCTTTGTTTGCTTCGAGAAACTGAATCACACTTTTCAGGTGCTGGTGAATGAATGCCGCTGGGGGAAGATGACCCATGTGGATCTGGCTTCTGAAATCGAAAAGGAGTTTGCCCCTTTTGTGCAAGCAGGTTGGTCCGACCAGTTTCTTTTCAGGGTCAATTACCTGAAGGTGTTAGCGGTGGTTTGCCTGACCGAAAAAGGCCGAAACCATGAAAGGCTGCAGCTAATCCTTGAGGAATTGGAAAGTAAGTTGAAAAGTTATTGCGGTCCGGAATCCGGTTTCTTTATGTTGCCCATTTCATACCGACTGGCGATGCTGGCTCAGCAGGGGCGCCATGCGGAATGCATCCAAGAATTTGAGAAAATAAAGCCTTACAGAATTGCAAAAATACCGATCCCTTATAACCAAATTGATTTCTATCTGAGCGCGGCCCAATCTTATGATGCCCTGGGAAAAAAGGAATTGGCGCTGGTCAATCAGGAATTGGTTTTTAGTGTTGCCCAGGAAATTCCCGGGGGTGATAAATTCCTGGGCGATTTCAAAAAGAAGGTCGCCAAGGACTTGCGTGACCAATTGGTCAAAAACAACAAATGGAACGACGCCCGTAACCTGGAGGAACGCTGCAAGCTAACCGGCTTGGCCTTGGACCCACTGCCAAAACAGCCCTTTGAATAACCTCCGATCCCGACACTAAACCCCGCCAACCCACGGGGTGGCGGTGGCGAAGTTGGTAAGTGAATGGTTGGCGGTGGGTGGTGTATGGATTTGAAATAAAAACAGGTGCGTGCCTCTGGCTTTGGGCATAGTATTGCGGCAAAGCCAATTCACAAGTTCCTTATTTGCTGGCAAGGTTTAAGATACCAACCCCCCAGCCCCTGGTTGGCGGTGGCGGAGTTGGCGGGGATGACGATCTAAGGTTGAGGAACTTGAAAATAACCAAGCAAAAAAACCTCATTTTTAAATATTTGGAGCTATTTTCGAAATGAATCAACGCGAATTACTGACGGATGTAAATCTTTCCGAATTGGCACTCAACGGAAATGGACCAGATGTGTCGCTAACCTTTCTCAGCATGAAGGATGGGCATCAGGTTGCGAGAATTCTTTGTCATGGATTATTGGTAATGAATTGTGTTTGTTCCGCCTTACCCTTGGTCGTTTGCGAAGTGAGGCTTGAAGAGTTTGAGGTTACAGACTCGGCATTGCGCCTCGAACAACTTGGCTATGGATATGCGCCCAATCTTCGAAAATCCCTTCCGCCAAATACAAGAACCATCAATTTTATTACACTTGAAGGAGGGGATGTCATTCAAATTGCTTGTCTGCAAGTAGCCATTTGCCGATCAGAGTAAAAGTGGAATACCGAAAGGGAATCATTCAACTCTGCCACCCCCACGGCCTTCCCCGCCGCCACCCCCAGGGTCATAAATGCTTTCATAGCTAAAAAGGCACAGGCGAGGCCCCCCCAAGGCCCAGCCCCCCACCCATGCCCTGGTTAGTTCTGGTCACCAGATACAAAATCCGCCACAATCACGCAGGAATTTCGCGAACCGTTCCACATTCTCCTCGCTGAACGGAACGGTCTCCTTTTGCTTAGACTCGATGCCCGTGCCATCACAGACACGGCACTGCACCGTGGGTGGCAGCGTGGTGGGGAATGGTTGTGCCATCGGGTTCTCATCGACCTGGGCTGGGTGGGGCAATTCCACGAAGCCACGGATCTGGCCATCGCCGTTGCACCGGTAGCAATTCGTGTCCGGGATGTTGGCCCGGTATTCGGCGAAGCCGCGTTGGTAATCCCTGGCCGTGCTGCCCTTCAGCGTCT
>CAIWHS010000191.1 GCA_903912515.1 uncultured Planctomycetaceae bacterium | reverse complement strand
CGCCACAATCCCGTTGGGCGTTAGTTTCTTGATATAAATTTGCAACGCCTCAAGCGTGATGAGGTGTACCGGAATGGCGTCTGAGCTGAATGCATCGACTACAATCAGGTCGTAGCTTTCCGCTGGCTCTTGCGACATCCGAATTCTGGCATCGCCCATACGGATATCCAGTTTTGCACCCCGGTTTTTGGCGTTGGTCACATACCAAAAATATGGATTGTTGCCGTCGAAGCTGAACGACCGCACCATGGGATCAATATCGAAGAAGGTCATCTGCTGGTCGGGCTGGGCATAGGCTGCCATGCTTCCTGTTCCCAAACCGATGACGCCAATATGCGGCAGCTTGTCCAGCTCCTTGCCATCGGGGCCCTTTTCAAGAACCTTGCGACCAAAACAGTTTTTCACAATTTGCCCAATCGGGCCAGACCGATGGTAGTAAGTGAGCGGCTCATCTATCCAACCGCTTTCAATGAATTGCATGCCGTGCAGCGTGGTTCCATGTTCCAGTCGGCGGGCGACCATGCCGTCTTCACGACGATTTTCTACCTGAAGCACCCCAAAGAATCCTCGGCGCTGGGTGACCATGCCAGAGTCGTGTGATTTATCCAAAGTGCAGGCTAACATCACGGCCCCGGCCCCAAGGGCAAGCCTGAAAGGCCGATCAACAAATGTGAAACAGATGATCAGGGGCACGCCCAAGGCCAGGATTGCCTGTACCTGGCTGAAAGAAAGGCCAAGTCGATCAGCAACTTTGGTCTTGAGGCTGTTGAACAGCATGTCTGAATAGGTTCCATTCAGCAGTGCCAGTACAAGCACCCCAATACAAAGAGGAAGCATCAAATCCATCATGGTGGAAAACTGAATCTGGTTGGCGAGGTAAGCCGAAATCAGCCAAGCCAGAATTCCCGCGACCACGGCCCCAAAAAGGTAATACTCACTCCAAATGGAGTAATTTGGAATATCCACATCCATGCTGCGCAACCAAAACAGAATCAAGCTGCCTGCAAGCGACAATGCGGCCAGACCCCACTCGGCGCGTCTGGTGCTGGCTGTTTCGGTAACTTGCCCGCCAGTTGCCGAGCAAAGGGCGCAGGCTGCCAGAAGGGCAATTGGGTATTCCGCCAAACCATAAAAGGCCAAGGGGGCGATCAAGCCGTTAAAAATGCCCCCCAAAACGCCTCCGGCAGACATCCACAAATAAAACTCGGTCAGGTGGGCGGGCGCCGGCCGTTCACGGGCAAGCAAGCCGTGGCAAGCCATGGCTGCAACAAACAAAACCCCCAAGTGTATTCCAATTGAGTACAGGATATTGTGAGGTTTGATTCCCGTTACCAGCATGAAAATCAAAAGCATTGCCGTCAGGGGCAGCAAAAGATTGAAAACTGAAAGCAACGAAGCTGGAAGCCTTGAAAAGACCAGAATAAAACTCAAAAGATACAACGCCAATGGCGGGATCCAAAGTAGGGGAATGGCCGCAATGTCTGTGGTCATGTAGGTGGTGGCACCAAGCATCAGGCTGCTGGGCACTGCAGCCAGCATCACCCAGCGAAGGCGCTCACCCCAGTTGAGTGGTTCAATCACTTCCGCCGCAGAAAGTTGGTTGGGCGATCTTGTTTCTGCTGAGTCCTGGTCGCAATACCGCAACATGCGGTACCCGCAAGTAATGGTAAGGCAGCTAAGAAGGGCAAAGCCCGCAAGCCACACCCATCGCTGTGCTTCCAAGGTAAGGTTCGGCTCAACCACAAACGGGTAACCAACCAACGCCAACATGCTTCCCAAATTGCTGGCGGCATAAAGGAAGTAAGGGTCATTTGCCTGAGGATGTGGGGTTTTTGAAAACCACCTTTGGATTAGCGGCGCACTGGTGCTCACCGCAAAAAAAGGTAGGCCCGCTGCCAGCATCAGCACAGACAAAAGCCAAGGAATCGGGTTCTTGTCGGTGGGCGGCGGCAAAATGCTCTGGGCCAAAGGCTCAATATCAAAGCGAAGCAAAAACAAGACAACAAGTGCCAAGGCTAAAACCGCCATGTGCAACTTCACCTGTGTTCGCGGTGAAAGCCGACTTGTGCTGAGGTGAGAGTAGGAGTAACCCGCCAACAGCAATCCCTGAAAAAACACCATGCAGGTGTTCCAAACGGCAGGTGTACCGCCCAAGTAGGGCAGCAATATCTTTCCAACCATAGGCTGGACAAGGAAAAGAATCGTCGCGGAGGTGAAAATTGTTGCGGCAAATATGGGCAATATGCTGCCGCCGGATGGATCGATCTTTGCCTGTGGGCTAGCTTTGGTGTTTGTTGCCATGATTTTTCCTACTCTTTGCCCCAGTTGAGAATGTTCACGATGTTCGAGTAACTGTCTGTCCAGACCCCAAGACGGGGTTTGGCTTTGCCCTCACCCCAAGACTCGATCCATTGCTCGTTTTCATTGGTTTCAAAAACTTCCCGCATGGCGGAGAGCCTGTCCATCGCCTTGCCAGAACGGCTGATGGTGACCCAGCATGTGCCGTACTTGTCTTGGCCTGTGACAACTTGGCCCCGTTGGACAAGAATGCGCCATCCCTCACTTTGGGCCAGGTTCGAAAGCACTGGTTCAAAGTCGAGATAACGATTGGCAATGTTCACAACGACCATGCCGTCTTCTTCAAGCTTGTCGAAATAAACTCCAAATGCCTCACGGGTT
>CAIWHS010000190.1 GCA_903912515.1 uncultured Planctomycetaceae bacterium | reverse complement strand
ATGCGGGAGGGATTCATGTAAGAACTCCCGCCAAAGATTGCTGGAGGTCTTTTAATTTTTCTGAGGGAATAACTATAAGGCTGTGGCTTGATGGTTTTATATGGCATAATGCAATAGCCGGTTAGCCGACCCCCGCCTTTGGCAAATTTGCCCTCCGTTGGATTATCATCATGCTGCCAATTTGGCTAATTGCCTTTGGGTTATTGAATTTAAACCAATCTACCCGGCCCGTTTCATTCAACCGGGAAATCATGCCCGCCTTGACCCGTCTTGGTTGCAATCAGGGTGCCTGCCATGGGAAGGGTGCCGGGCAAAACGGTTTCAGATTATCGCTGCGTGGCTACGCTCCTGAGTTGGATCATGCTTGGCTGACCCGGGAATATGGGGGCCGCAGATTCAGTCCGGTTGATCCGCAGGATAGCCCGCTCATACGCAAAATAACTGGTCAAGCCGCTCATGAGGGTGGCAAATTAATTCAAGTGGATGATCCCTTTCATCGTCTTCTCACGCGGTGGGTGGCCGAAGGAATGCCGGGGCCTTCTGCGGCTGAACAGCCGCTACAAACACTGCACTTGGAGCCGGCACAGTGGTTTGGCAAAGTGGGTGACTCGATGCCACTAAAAGCCATGGCTGAATGGGCCGACGGTCAACGGACTGATGTGACTTGGTTGACCCGTTTTACTAGCAGTGCTCCTGCGGTAGCATCTGTTTCGGTGGGTGGGTTTGCCCGAATAGAAGGGTCTGGTGAGGCTGCCCTTCAGGCAAGTTTTCTGACTGGGGTGGCTGTCACGAGGGCAATGGTGCCCTTTTCGGGCCCAGCCCAAAAAATGAATCTTTCCAGTAAAAACCCTAGCCATCCCATCGACAGCGCGATTCAAAAACACCTGCGAGAGCTGAATATACCTGTCTCTGAATTGGTGGAAGATGCTGTTTGGGTTAGGCGCATCCATCTGGATTTGTGTGGCAGGTTGCCAGAACCTGAGCGCGTGCGCGCATTTTTGGCAGACAAAAATCCTGACAAACACGCATTACTGGTGGATGAATTGCTGGCAACGGACTCTTTTAATGATATTTGGACTTTGTTTTTATCTGAATTATTGCAAAACCGGCAGGAGCGGGATCACGATGTACGCGGCTTGAGGGGGGTGAGGTCATTGCATGCCTGGTTGCGTGGCGAGGTGGCAGCAAACACAGGCTGGAACGCCCTGGCCAGGCGCATTTTATTGGCTTCTGGCACTGTGGGGGAAGACCCGGCAGTTGGTTATTGGACGATGGGTATTTGGGAAAACAAGCCGGTGGAAAGTGAGATGCCCGGCATGATCTCGCAGGCATTTTTGGGGACGCGGATTGGCTGTGCCCAATGTCACAATCACCCGACTGAAAAATTCACCCAGGAAGACTATCTTAGGCAGGCAGCTTATCTGTCGCGGTTGAAAATCGACCGTAAATCGCCACGGCAAGGGGAGACGGCGTTAATACCCATTGCAGACGAAAAGATCCAGATAGGCATTTCACATCCGCGGTTGGGGACATTTTTGCAGCCGCGGCCCTTGGACCGGTCAGTTTCGGGTTTGGAACTTGCAGAGGCCGGTTCTGACCCCCGTGTGGGTTTGGTTCATTGGATAACTGATCCAAAGAATCCATATTTTGCCAAGGCGATGGCCAATCGGGTTTGGCGTCATTTATTGGGCCGTGGGCTGGTGGAACCAGTCGATGACCTGCGCGCAACCAATCCGCCATCGAATCCTGAGGTGTTGGATTTACTAGAAAATAGGTTTCGCAATTCCGGGTACAACTTTAGGGATCTCATTCGATTTATTGCCACAACCGATGCCTACAGGCGCTCTTCTTCAACTTTGCCTGGGAACAAAACCGATGATCGCAACCTGAGTCATTTTGTGCCCCGCAGGTTGCCGGCGGAAGTTTTGCTGGATGCCCTTTGCCAGGCTACGGGGGTTAGCGAGAATTTTCCCGGGCACCCGGTGGGAACGCGAGCAACGCAACTGCCTGACCCCGCTGTGGCATCGCGGTTTTTATCGACTTTTGGGCGTAGTGAGAGGGTGACTGCCTGCGCTTGTGAGAAGACAGGCGATGTGACTCTGCCGCAGATTTTGTTTTTGATCAACAGCGACACGATTGTGGACAAGATAAATCATCCCAAGGGGCTATTGCGTCAACTGGAAAAAAGGTTGCCTCAGGCTGTAGAGCGGGCAGATAGCTTGCATTGGCTTTGCCTTTCACGGCCTATGGATGCTGCCACAACCCGGGAGATCGAACGGGCCCTTGCCGAGCCGGGCGCCTTGGCAGATGAGGTGCTTGGCGATTTGGTCTGGTCGCTTCTTAATTCCAGAGAATTCAGCTTTCAGCATTGATGGCTAAGCTGGGTTTGAATGCTTTTGGGTTTGAGAGGAGTATTTGGCATGCTCAAGATACGGTTGGGAAGACGGGATGTACTTCGGCTGGGCACCGCAGGGCTCTTAGGTGGCTGCATGACAGAAAGGGCGCGAGCCAGCCTTGTGGAAGCCAAGGCTCCGGCCCAATCTGTGATTGTGGTTTTTTTGGGTGGCGGTTTGTCGCACCACGACACTTTCGACCCCAAGCCTGATGCCCCTGCCGAGGTTAAAGGGAAGTATTCGACCATTGCCACGGCGGAGCCGGGAGTACGGTTTGGTGAAAAAATACCCCTTTTGGCGGCCAGGCAGCAGCATTACACCTTGGTGCGTTCAGGGTCTCATGCCAACGATCATCATGAAACAGCGACCAATTGGGTTCTTTCGGGTCGTTTTGGTTCGGCGTTTGGTGACTACCCCGCACTTGGGGCGGTGGTATCGCAACAACTGGGGTTCAGAGGTGAACTTCCCCCCTATGTAGCTATACCCAGGAACCCTTCCTTCACTTGGGAACTTGGCCGCAGCGCATTTTTGGGTGGGCGGCACGAATCGTTCAAAACGGGTGACCCGGCTCAGGCCGGTTTTGGTGTCGAAGATCTTAAATCAAACCACAAGCGGCTACCTGCCCGAAACCAACGCCGTGAGACACTGAGATTGGCTGTAGATCGGCTAGCCCGGGAGGTTGAATCCAACGACCAGCTTCTCACCTTCGATGACTTTCAGAAGCGTGCCGCTGGCATGGTGTTATCGTCTTCGGCCCGGCAGGCATTTGCCTTGGATGAAGAGGCGGATCGGGTCAAGGACCGATATGGCCGTACCACATTTGGCCAGGGTTGTTTGTTGGCGCGCAGGCTGGTTGAACGGGGAGTGCGTTGGATTACCATCAACCACGGTGGTTGGGACCATCATGCGAAAATCTATGAAAGTTTGGACAAGAAGCTTCCAGAGCTGGACTGGAGCCTGTCTGCTTTTTTGGATGACATGCGCGAAAGAGGTTTGTTAGAGAACACGCTAGTTGCTGTATTTGGCGAGTTTGGCCGAACTCCCACCCTGAATAAAGATGCTGGGCGTGACCATTGGGGCAAGGCTGGATCGCTGATTTTTGCAGGGGCAGGGGCAAGGCCTGGGCTTGTTTTGGGAGCAACGGACAAATTGGGTTCCTATCCGACGAGGCGGCCGGTATCGCCGGCAGAGGTTGCCGCAACCTTGCTTAGCCGCATGGGAATTGACCCGCGCCAGCAGATCATCACCCCGGATGGTCGTCCGCTTGAAATTTTGGACCAAGGTGAGCCAATTCGTGAGCTATTCGCATGATTTACACCACGGGGTATTTTTTTCTTTCTGTTGGCTCTATGGTCTCGGTTTTATTGCTATTTCAGGCCAAGCCTCCGGTTAAGCCGGATCCACCTCGGGTCACCATGGTGTGGCCTTGGGTGGTAAATCCGGTTGGCAAGCACAAGTTGATCCTGCGAGGGCAGAACCTGGACGCTGTTCAGAGCGCCCAGTTAGAAACAACTGGAATGCCCATGGCTTTGTCACTTGAGGGCAAGGTAGCATCTGCTCCCCTTCCTGACGGAATGGACGGCAAGCTGTTTGGATCGCAAATTCTTACGCTTGAAACCGGGATTTTGGCTGGTACACCGGTTGGGGACAAGCAAATTGTTTTAACAGGAAAAAATCAGGAGAAAGCCAAAGCAGTTGTTGAAGTGACCACTTCTCCACTCACGCCTGAAAAAGAGCCCAATAACGACCTTGATCAGGCGCAAGTGATTAGCAAGCTGCCTTGCCGATTGCTTGGCACCATTGAAAAGAAGCAAGATGTTGACTGTTTTCGAATTGATTTGAAGCAAGGGCAAACCGTTGAGGTACGACTAACCAGTCGCGGCCGCGGGTCTGTTTTGGATCCGCT
>CAIWHS010000189.1 GCA_903912515.1 uncultured Planctomycetaceae bacterium | reverse complement strand
GGGCAAGCAGGGGCCGGCGCAAGTATGCCTGTTGCATCTCGCGATCAGGCATATCAGATGATGACTAAAGCGGCTGACATACTGTCTGGGATTGAGCCACATAGCCCGGTTCCTTATTTAATTAGGCGGGCAGTGCAAATCGGTGGTTTGCCTTTCCCGGAGATGATTCAAGCTTTTATTCGCGAGCAAAATGTCATTGAAACAATGTTCAGAGAATTGGGTATTACCAAAAAACCATAATTTCCATTACTACTTGAAAGCCAAGTCAACACTAAATGGTTTATTCACAAAGCTGCACCAAGATCGATTTCGTTCATGATTTGTTCATTTAGATTTCTTTTTAGCCCCTTCACTAAAAGTTGAAGGAATCAGCCAAATAGTTTGTAAATTTATTTGACTGAATCCTAGCAATATTAATTCGACTCCTGTAGTAAGGAGTTGGCGGGTCATTTCCTATTTATTTTAGGGTTCTGATTGGGAGGCTTTCATGGCCGAGAGTTTACAGCACAAGCTGGACCGGGTTCGCCGGCCGCGTGTTCAAATCACTTACGATGTTGAAACCAATGGTGCCCTCCAAAAGGTGGAGTTGCCTTTTGTGGTTGGAGTTCTTGCTGACCTTTCCGGTCAGCCTAAAGATCCCCTCAAGGCAGTGAAAGAACGCAAATTTGTCAATATCGATGCCGATAACTTCGATGATGTCCTGTCCCGCTCGGCACCGCGACTGTCTTTCCGAGTCGACAACAAACTGACAAATGACAACACCCAGTTCGGGGTGGAACTCAACTTTAACAAACTAGATGATTTCAGCCCCGCCAAGGTTGCTGAGCAGGTTCCAGCGTTGAAAGAGTTGTTGGACATGCGCCAGCGTCTCAGTCAGTTACTTAATAAAATGGAAGGCAACGACAAGCTGGAATCGCTGTTGGCCGAAGTGCTGGGTAGCACTGAAAAGGCTGCAGCTCTTGCAAAGGATTTGGGCGTCAATAACGGAGGTGAGACCAAGTGAGCACAGAAGAGCAACAGGGGCAGAGTGCGGCACCTGCCGCCGCAGCAGCGGCAGCACCCAGCATTTTGGATCAAGTTATCACAGCCACGAGGCCCCAAGATCAGGCGGAAGCCGACCGCGTTAAGGACTACTTCAAGCAGTTCCTTGACCGTGTTATCCAGCCCGGGCAAGTGGTTTCGAAAGATGTTGAAAAAAACATCAAGCATTGGATTGCGCAGGTTGACCAGAAGCTTTCGGTACAGCTCAACGAGGTCATGCACAATCCAACTTACCAAAAGCTTGAAGGTACTTGGCGTGGTTTGAAGTACCTTATCAGCAACTCCTCAACCAGCGACACATTGAAGATCAAGGTCTTCAATGTGACCAAGAAGGACTTGCTGAAAGACTTGGAAAAAGCTTCGGAATTCGACCAATCGGCCCTTTTCAAAAAGGTCTATGAGGAAGAATACGGCCAGTTGGGCGGCCAGCCTTACGGCATGCTGATGGGTGATTTCGATTTCGGCCGCACTGCAGAGGATATCAGCCTGCTGAAGTTCACTTCGCAGGTTGCGGCTGCATCCCATGCGCCTTTTGTGGCAGCAGCCAGCCCGAAGATGTTCAACTTTGAGAGCTTCACCGAGCTTTCACAGCCGCGCGATCTGGCGAAGATTTTCGACTCGGTCGAATTCGCTGCCTGGAAGTCGTTCCGCGAGTCAGAAGATTCCCGGTATGTGTCATTGACCATGCCACGGGTACTGGCCCGTTTACCTTACAGCTCCAAAGAGAACCCCGTCGAGGAGTTCAACTATGAGGAGGCTGTAGATGGCAATGACAATGAGAAGTACCAGTGGATGAACTCCTCTTGGGCTTATGCGGCCCGTGTGACCGACGCCTTTTCTAAGGATGGTTGGTTCATGCGCACCCGCGGAGTTGAGGGCGGTGGTAAGGTTGAGGGCCTGCCGGTTCACACCTTCCCGACAGATGATGGCGATATTGCCATGAAGACCCCGACTGAGATTGCCATCTCTGATCGTCGCGAATTCGAGCTGTCGAACTTGGGCTTCATGCCCTTGCTCCATAGCAAAAACCGCGATTTTGCAGTCTTTATGGGCAGCCAATCGTGCCAGAAACCGAAGACCTACTTCGACCCAGCCGCGAACGCTAATGCGGAATTGTCCACCAAGACCAACTACCTTCTCAGTGTGTCGCGTTTTGCGCATTATCTGAAGGTAATGGCCCGGGACAAGATTGGCTCGTTCATGGAAGTCAGTGATTGCGAGAAGTGGCTGAACTCTTGGATCAACAACTATGTGGTTGGCAACCCCGAGAGCGTCAGCGATGAGATCAAAGCTCGTCGTCCGCTGGCTGCAGCCGAAGTTAAGGTGGAAGAAGTCAAGGGTAAACCAGGCTGGTACAACGCCGTGGCTTATCTTCGTCCTCACTTCCAGCTTGAGACATTGTCTTCCAGCATGCGCATGGTGGCTGAAATTCCGAAAAAGTCCTGAACCTTTTGTTTTGGCTTTCCGTATCTAGCACATGATCTCACTGATAGTCTTGGTGAGATTGACAAAAAGTGGGTGGTGGCCCCATGGTATACCCGAATCCACCGTGTGTTTTTTTTGGATTTCTATCAAGAAGTTGAGGTGACCCATGGCTACTGGCGTTCGCATATTCCTGAATATCAACAATCTCAGTCCCAAAGGCGAGTCCACCGACGCTGCCTACCCAAGCTGGATTGAGCTGATTGATTACAAGATGACGGTCAAAAACCAGTCCACCGTTAGCTCCGGCACCACCGGTTCGGGTGCTGGTCGCGCGGTGTTCGAAGGCGTTCATTGCCGGGCCAACATCAACCTTTCCACCCCATCCCTGATGCAGGCCTGCGCATCAGGCGTGCACTACTCCACCGCACAACTTGCTTTTGTGAAGCCAGGCGGTAGCGGTCTTGTGGTGTATCTCATCAAAAACCTGACCGAAGTGTTCCTCACTGAGTTCACCGATGAGTACGGGCCACT
>CAIWHS010000188.1 GCA_903912515.1 uncultured Planctomycetaceae bacterium | reverse complement strand
GAAAGCCCCAAAAACGCCTCGCCGAAAGTACTTACCTGATCGGTGCGTCGGAAATATTCCAGCATTTCAGGAAAGGCATCCAGGGCATTGGGCCACTCCCCTAGGGTCCACAGCGCAACAGCGTCTTGCATCCCCGGCTGTCCCGGCCAGATTTCGTCACCGGCGACTTGCTCCATCACGAAGCGATCGAATGGCTTGTCGTTATTGAGGCTGCGAATCACATAATCGCGGTAACGCCAACCCTGCTCATAAAAGATGTCTGTTTCATAGCCTCCCGAGTCAGCGTAGCGAACAAGGTCGAGCCAGTGGCGCGCCCAGCGCTCGCCATACGCAGGGGACGCCAGCAATCTGTCCACCACTCGTTCAAAGGCATCTGGGCGCTTGTCATTGACGAATGCCTCAATCTCACCAAGGTTTGGAGGAAGACCAATGAGATCGAAACTGACCCTGCGCAACAAAGCCTCTCTTGTCGCCGGAAGGGTAGGTTCTAATTTGGCCTCCCGAAGTTTTGCAAGGATGAAGGCATCAACTGGCGAGGCAACCCAGGAGTTGCCAAGATCGGGAACCTTTGGTTTTTTCAGGGTTTTGAACGCCCAATGCTTTGCCGCACCAGCGGCCCGCGGATCAGTCAGATCCGCTGACTTCGGCCAGTGGACTCCCTGGTCGATCCATGCCCGGATTAGGCTGATCTGTTCCGGGTTAAGCCGTTCAGCACCAGGCGGCATGGTACCATCCTCATTCACCCCGGCGATTCGATGAACCAGTGGACTTGCCGCACTGTTTCCTTTAAAAATCGCCTGCCCTTCGTCACCGCCCTCCATTGCCCGATTGGAATTCGCAAGGGAAAAACCGCCTTTGTCTTTTTCCGGTCCGTGGCACTTGAAGCATGCCTTCCTGAAAATGGGAAGGATATCATGGTTGAAATCCACAACCTTTGCCGAAGCCTTCGGCAACCGGGGATCGACCATGCCACTTGCAAAATGGGCCTTGACCCTGTCTTCGGGTAACACGCTCCCATAAAAGGCCAACTCATCGATTTCGCCTTTGAAAAAACTTCCGCCTTTTTCCAGGTTTTCCCCACCGATGTGTATTGGGCGGTTGTTTGCAATTGTTTTTCCACCGTCTCGCAATTCGTTTTGTAGCACTCCATTCACATAAAGGCGGTTGTTACCAGCCGCGCTTCGAGTCCACACGAGATGATGGAACTTCCCGTCATTGAGGCCTTCGGGTGAGGCCAAAACTTGATCTCTCCCGCCTTTTGGGCCGATGCCGACCAGAATCTGCCCGACTTTTCCAGAAGGACCCTTCCCTCCCAGTATGCACCAGTCACCTGAACCGAAGCCACCTGTGACCCGGGATACAAGGGAGGCGCTTCCAGGCCAATAATTCCGATCAAATGTTTGGGAGGATCGGAACCAGAATTCAACAGAAAGGTCTTCGGTTTTGAAAGCTTGATGGTAGGGGATTTCAATCAGACAAGACCCGTCAAAAGAAGCGGCATTACCGCCAATCCCAGGGACCCCGGAAGATCGCTTCATCCCGATACCATAAGTCCCAGTCGGTCCATTTTGATTGAATTTTGATGAATTTTGGACTGATTTGCTATCCTTTTCGGGTGATTCTTCAAAACGGAAAAAAGCAAAGGGATTGTCCTTTAGGATTTCAAGGGAATAAATTTCGCTCGACTGGCTTCCAACCTGCATCGTTAAAGCACCCATGGTGGCAATCAAGAGAGCGAGTAGATTCATGGTGGCGAATGTCCTGGCAATCTGGGCTTGGGTCG
>CAIWHS010000187.1 GCA_903912515.1 uncultured Planctomycetaceae bacterium | reverse complement strand
CTTGCGCAGGAAGCTGGGATTCAGGACCCTTTTCAACGCCCTTGGGCCATTGCTAAACCCCGCGCGAACACCTCGGCAGGTGATTGGTGTGGGCCAAATCAAATGGCTGGAAAGCATTTCGGGAGCGGCAGCCCGTTTGGGAATGGAGCGCGTTTCGGTGGTGCGCGGTTTGGATGGCATGGATGAAGTGAGCCTTTCGGGGCCAACATTGGTGAAAGTGGTTGAGGGAACCACCATTCGAGAAATGGAGCTCACCCCCGAGAAATTAGACCTTCCAAGGGTGGAAATAAGTGCCCTAGCAGCGGAGGGGCCCAAGGAAAGCGCGAAGCGGATTGAAAACCTTCTGCAGGGTGCGGATACACCGGCCGAATCAGTAGTGATAGCCAACACAGCCTTGGCTTTATGGACAGCAGGTGTGGTGGAGGAACCGCGATTTGGCGTGGAGTTGGCCCGCCGGGCCATTTCCACGGGTGCCGCTTTGGATGTGCTGGAACGGTGGCGGCGCTGGTCTCCTGCCCCGGGAGCTTTCTGATGAGCACACCTGAATCTTTAATACTTATTAGCGACCCTGGAGTAGACGGGGCCTTTGCCATTTGCCTGGCGCTGGCAGACCCTCGCGTTGAAGTTGCCGGGATTTTGGCGACAGCGGGCAATGTTTCCGCCCAGCAAGCCACCCGCAATGTGCGGATTATTTTAGACCAGATTGATCCACCACGCTTGCCGCGGGTTGGTATTGCCCCGCCGACAGATTTCGATGTGGACGGGCGGTTACTGCATGGGAATAACGGGTTGGCGGGTTTGACATTCCATGCAGCGGACCCAATGCATACCCAAACCAGCGACCGTTTGCTGGTGGAGATGGCCCGACTTCACCCGGAACGGCACACGGTTTTATTGATGGGGCCAGCCACTGTTTTGGCGGCCGCACTAGACCGCGAACCTGCGCTGCCCAAACTGCTCAAGCAGGTGATTATGGTGGGGGGTTGCTGGAAATCAGCGGGAAATTGCGGACCCGGAGTGGATTTCCATTTCCGTTGCGATCCTGAAAGTGCCCGCAAGGTTCTTTGGGCCGGGTTTAACCTGAAGCTATTACCCCTCGATGTGACAACTCCACTGGTGATTTCGCCAACGGATTTGGGGATTTTTTCTTGCGGGTCGCCTACTGGGGAGTTCTTGCGTCAACTGGGGCAATCTGGCCTGCGGCTGTCGGCAAGCCAGCATGGTGTGGAGGGGTTCCCCATGAAGGACTTGGGGGCATTATTGGCAATGCTGCATGGAAGTGAAATCACATTCGCACCCATGGCAGTGGATGTGGAAACCAAAGGAGAGATCACGCGAGGCATGAGCGTTTTCGACACCCGCTGGGCGACGGACGCGCACCCTAACGCACTTGTGGCTCAGAGATTCCCCGATGACCTAATGACGCGTTATCTAAAGTTTATCACGCCTTTTGTGGACAGTTAAACCTGTTTTGGTTCAAAATTTATTAGCTAATCTGCCAATTCGTGCCAGGCGGAATCGGTGAACCATTTAAGGCTGGCCATTCCCTCAGCGAGACCGAGGGGGCAGGAAATCAGCATGGCCCCAGCTTTTGGGAAATGAAGATTGGCCGGATCAGCCCCCAGAAACCACCCCGCCAACTCACTGACCTCGGGCATATGCCCAACCAGCACCAACTTGCCTTTATGGTTTGCCTTTTCCAAGCCGGACAAAACCATCCTGATTCCTGCCCCGGAGGCCAGTGGGGCGAACGGTTCTGATTTCCAATGCATGGAAAGTTTTTTTGCCCCTTCCAGCATGAAATTGGCTGTTTGTGTAGTTCGAACCAAGGGGCTGTGAAGCAATAGGTCTGGATGCCAACCGGAGGCTGCCAAGGCTTTGCCCAATAATCTGGCCTGCAATTGCCCATCGCCACTGAGAGGACGCTGGGCATCTGAGGTGACCAAACGGCCATCGGCATCGAGGGCATCGGCGTGACGGACGAGACAGATTTCAAGCTTGGCCATCCCAATCTCCCCCAAACTCCCGAACTGGAATAATCAAAAAAATGAAATCAAACTTAACTTTACCCGATGAAAAAGCCACTTGAATCGGATGGAGACGGCTTTGGCATGGGCTGTTGGGACCCCTCATGGTAACCTATATGCTGATAGTCCATACACTCTATCCCGCTTTTGCGGGTGATTTCGTTTTTTGGTGGTATTGCCAGGTATGAAGCCTTCAGACATTCGAAACGTTGCCATCATCGCCCACGTTGATCACGGCAAAACAACGCTTGTAGACCAAATGCTGCGCCAGTCGGGTCAGTACCGGGAAAGCGAATTGCGTGGTACTTGCATATTGGACTCGAACGATCTTGAGCGTGAGCGCGGCATTACGATTTTGGCCAAGAACATCGCGCTGCAGTACGGCGTTACCAAGATCAATCTGGTTGATACCCCGGGCCACGCCGATTTTGGCGGCGAGGTGGAGCGCACGCTGACTTTGGCCGACGGCTGTCTGTTGTTGGTAGACGCCGCGGAAGGCGTGATGCCCCAAACCCGTTTTGTGTTGCGCAAAGCATTTGCCCGCGGCCTGAAGCCGATTGTGGTGATCAACAAAATCGACCGTCCGGATGCGCGTATTTCGGAAGTGCTGAATGCGGTATTTGATCTATTTTTGGAACTGGGTGCCACGGACGAGCAGATGGAATTTCCGGTGATTTTCGCTTCTGGACGGGATGGTATCTCCTCCCTTGACCAAAATGTGCGAGGTACCGACTTGGTCCCATTGTTTGAGGCAGTTCTCAAGCATGTTCCTCCTCCGGTTACTCGCCCTAATGACCCGCTGCAAATGCTTGTGACTTCGCTTGATTACAACGAGTTTTTGGGGAGATTGGCGGTAGGTCGAATTACCGCGGGAAGCATTCGCAAGAACCAACGGATAGCCCACATGAGCCGGTCTGGTGGCAAAGCCAACCTACCGGTTAAAGGCCTTTTCACTTTTGACCGTTTGGGTCGTGTTGAGGCTGAAGAGGCATACTCGGGTGATGTTTGCGCAGTTGTGGGAATTGCCGACATTGATATTGGTGACACCATCGCTTGCCCGGACAGTCCATCGGCGCTTGAGCCCATCGCAGTGGATGAGCCTACCTTGAGCATGGTGTTCCGCATCAACGATTCACCATTTGCCGGTCGTGAAGGCACCTTTGTGACGAGTCGCCAGCTGCGTGAGCGATTGATGAAGGAACTGGAAAAGAATGTCGCCATGCGGGTGACGAGCGAACCGGACAAGACTGATGAGTTCCATGTGGCCGGTCGCGGGATGCTGCATCTTTCGATTTTGATCGAAATAATGAGGCGTGAAGGCTTTGAGCTGTCGGTTACCAAGCCACGGGTGCTGATGAAGGAAATCAACGGCGAGACCATGGAACCTATCGAGTTCCTAGTGATCGAAGCTCCTCAGGTTGCAGTTGGTGCAGTTATGGAACTGGTTGGCAACCGCCGGGCCGAATGCCTGAAGATGGAAAGCAATGGCTTGACCAGTCATATCGAGTTCACCATACCGGCGCGAGGTTTGATTGGCCTTCGTAACCGATTGATGACCGCAACCAGTGGTGAAGCCATCGCCCACCACAATTTTCACGAGTATGCTCCCAACCGCGGCCCCATTCCGGGCAGGGCGAGCGGTGTGCTAATTAGCAATGAAACCGGCCGGGTAACCGGGCACGCTTTGGAAGCCCTGCAGGATCGTGGCATTCTTTTCGTGGCCCCAGGCGACGAGGTTTATGAAGGCCAGGTTGTGGGAGAACACTGTCGTGACAACGACCTGACAGTGAATGTTTGCCGCGAAAAGAAACTGACCAACATGCGGGCCTCGGGATCTGACAAGACTGTGGTGATTAAACCACCTCGTCAGATGAATTTGGAACTGGCTCTGGAGTACATTGACGACGATGAACTGGTTGAAGTGACACCTTCTGCCATTCGGATTCGAAAGATTTATCTGAAGGAAAACGAGCGGAAGCGTTTTGGTCGCTGATAATTTTGAGACAAAACGGCACTAATACAAAAGGTTGGGGGCGACCATTTCCTGGTCGCCCCCAACCTTTTATAAACCGCGCTTGGATCAAAAGGCGGGTTTCAATTTAGCCCGCATGGAATCGAGAACGGCGTTCAATGGCACCCTAGTTTGGGCCAGGCTATCGCGGTCGCGCATGGTGACGGTCTGGTCTTCCTTGGTTTGACCGTCAATGGTGAAGCAGAAGGGCGTTCCTATCTCATCTTGACGACGGTAACGACGGCCAATGGCACCGCCATCATCGTATTGGACAGCCAGCTCGCCTTTGAGTTCGGCGTAAAGGGCCTGGGCAATTTCTGGCAGGCCGTCTTTGTTCACCAAGGGCAGGATGGCGGCCTTGACTGGGGCGATGCGCGGGTGCAGCTTCAGCACCACTCGGGTATCGCCTTCAATCACATCTTCGTGATAGGCCTCGCAGAGGAAAGCCAGTGTGCCGCGATCGGCACCGGCGGAAGGCTCGATGACATGGGGAATGAATCGTTCTCTTGCTTGGTCATCGAAGTAGCGGAGGTCCTTACCTGACCCCTTGTGGCGGGGCTTGCCATCTTCGCCCAATTCAACGACCAGCTCGCCGTCTTTACGGGCGAGCTTGCCCTCCATGTGGCTGCGCAGGTCGAAGTCGCCACGATGCGCGATGCCCTCGAGCTCGCCAAACTCGCCTGGCGGCAGAAACGGGAATGCATATTCGATATCGGCTGTACCGCAGGAGTAATGGCTGAGCTCGTCGGCGTGGTGATCACGCAACTGCAACCGGCTGGAAGAAAGGCCGAGGGAGAGGTACCAGGCATAACGGCGATCACGCCAATATTGGTACCATGCGGGCGAATCGGAGGGTTTGCAGAAGAACTCAATCTCCATTTGCTCGAACTCGCGGGAGCGAAAGGTGAAGTTACGTGGCGTGATCTCGTTGCGGAAGCTTTTGCCTATTTGGGCGATGCCAAAAGGCAGTTTCACGCGGGTTGAGTCGCACACATTTTTGAAATTGACAAAAATTCCCTGAGCGGTCTCGGGGCGGAGGAAGGCGGCGCCTTCCTCGCCGCTGAGGGCACCCACGAAAGTCTTGAACATGAGGTTGAATTCGCGGGGGGCGGTGAGACTGCCCAGCTCATTTGCTTCTGGCGCAAGCACCTGAGCAAAATCGGCTACTGTGGTCAGCGAAACCATGTCGGAAACCCAGGTGAGCTCATCGGCCTGTTTGGCACGCAGGTTAAAGAACTTGAGGGCTCGGGCCTCGGTTTCCTTGAGACCTTCCTCGCCGCCGACCTGGCTGGCAACAAAAATCTTCCTATCTTTGGCCTCGACCCATCGGCCGCGGACTTGGTCGTGCCTGTAGCGTCTTTTGGAAACGCGACAATCGACCATGAAATCGTGAAACAGGTCATAGTGACCGGAGCATTTCCAAACTTGTGGATGCATGATGATGGAGCAATCGAGACCGACCATCTGGTGGGTGGTGGGAGCCCCCGAGGATATATTCAGCTCGTTGTGGCCTGTGACCATGTCACGCCACCAAGCCTCCTTGACATTGCGTTTCAACTCAACACCGAGGGGACCGTAATCCCAAAAGCCGTTAAGTCCGCCGTAAATTTCGCTTGACTGAAAGAGGTAACCGCGCCTTTTACAAAGGGCAACTAATTTCTCCATTTCCATCACTAAGCATCCTTTCCCAAAAGCCAAAATAGGTCCATACTTGGGCCCCGATACCTTAAAGACCTGTCGCAAGCAAGCTTTTCATGGTTCAATTTCGGGGGGCTGGGCCGATCAATTCCAACCGAAACGGGTTTTGGCGCAGTTGTGGAACCACCGAATGGGAGTCGAGTGAGGCGGCAAACTCGACATCTTGGGCAAAACCCAGGTTTTGGAGGTTCATGCCGTGGTCTTCGGCCTGAAGGGCGGCCAATAGCTGTTCTTTGGCCATATTTCCGGCTTTTGACAGTGCGAGTAGCGTTCCAGAATCTTCCAACGAGCGGAATGGCTCTGGCAGTGCGGCCAAGGCACGCACTAGCCAGCCAGCAAACAAAATATCCTCGCCACAAGGCTCACCGTGCTGGCCAGCGCAAACAATTTTGACCGGGTCTTGGGTCTGGGCCAATTCATCAACCAAGGCGGACAAATTGACAAACCCCCCTACCAACACACGCTTTGCTCCCGCGACCGACAAAACAGCCCGTGTGCCATTGGTGGTCCCCATGATGATTGATTTGCCCCGGACACGGGCTGGAGTGAAATCGTTCGGGGAATTGCCCAAATCAAAGCCTGGTGGCTTGAGGCCGCCTCTTTCGCCCACCAGGAGAACTTTGGTGGGATCGAGAAACGATGCCCTGTCGCGTGCTTCTTCTGGGGTTAAGCATGGAACAACCGCTGCAGCACCAGATGCCAAAGCCTGAATGATGGTGGTGGAAGCGCGAAGTATATCGATCACAACAGCCTGGTGCTCCTGAAGCGTTGGGAAAGATTGTTCCAGTTCTGCCATGGGCGGCGTTAATTCGACATGAACTGTTCGGGACGAAGGCATGAGTGGTGCATTTCCAAAAAGTGAACGAACAACATTTCGCAATTTTTCAAAATGGTGCCTGCGTGAAAGTAGGCAGATAGAAACATTGCGATATAAATATATTTATAAAAGTATCGAAGCTAGGAGCCAATATTCAAGCTAAACGGGCCAGCTGCTTCACGAATTGCCTTGGACATTGTAGTCCAACTCACCTCGGCTGCCGGTCGCAGGCAACGGTAGGCCACATCTAAAGCTCTTTTGCTTTCCACTTCGAGCTTAGTTGTCCAGATGGCGCCTTCTTTTGCGGGCCAAGCGGATGGAATGTTTATGGCCGGATTAGGCTGTTGACTTGAGGGAATGGCGAATGATGAGCCGGATTGAGGCAGCTCTTCTGAAGGCTGGTCCAAACCAACAGCGCACAGCAGAAGGCAAAGTGCCATGGAAAGAGCCGTCCGGCCATGGGCAACCTTAGAAGGTTTTGGCTTTTTTTTGATTTGAGGCATTAATACTGTTGGGCGGTTTGCCAAAACTGAATTCAGTACACGGGCCCTGAGGAGAGCCGATGGGTTGGTGAGGGGCATTCCCTCCAAGAGGTTGGAGACATGGGCAATGCCAGCGCATTCGGCGCGGCAGGCCGGGCATGCTACTAAATGCTCACGCACCTCAGCAGGCCTTGGCAGGTCTAGCCAACTTCTGTGGAGCCAGTTTTTACATTGAAAGCAGCCCATTTAATTCTCCTCCCGAGCGGAAGAGGGGGCGGATACCCTGACATGGTCGTTGGAAACCAGCCATGTCCACAGAGCTTGTCGGCCACGGGCCAACCAAGTTTTCACGGTTCCAATTGGTTTTTCAAGCATTTGGCTGACACGCTCCACCGGCTGATGAAGCTGGTGGTGAAGAACCAAGACCAGACGATATTCATCGCGCAGGGTTTTTAGGCCCTGTGCTATTGCTCCATCCAGAATGGGAATATTTTCCCAATCAGCCTGATCTTTTTCAGGAGGCTGCGCTAATTGGAGCGGCAATTCTTGGGTGAGCCTGCATGATTTGAGGCGAGACCTGCAGACATTGGCGGCAATGGTTAAAATCCACGGTTTTAGGGGTCGACCATCCCACTTTGCAAGAAAACGAAAGACCCGAACAAAGGTGTCTTGAGTGGCATCTTCCGCATCGTGCTGGTTGCCAAGGATGGTTAGACACACCCGAAAAACATCCTGCAGGTAACCATCAACCAATTGGGTTGAGCCTGCTTCGTCCCCGACAAGGCAACGACCAATCATAAGCCTTTCGGCCTGGGACTGAGCGGCGGAATCGAGGTCGAATGGATCGTTCATCGCATTGAGTCGCGAAGCATATCACGCACCTCGTCGAGGCAGGTATCTTGCAGGCGCTTGCCCTTCTCACGCAAGCGCTCATCGAAGCGGATGGCAGTATCTTGCATGCGCTCGTGCGTTTCCTCGGAGCCGCCAACCAGCAGGAAATGGTCACTTTGGGTAACCCGTTTTTCCTGATCATCATTTTTCTGGTCGAGGCCGATGCCAACGATGCCGTTTATGGCTTGTTCTTGGACCGGTTTTTTACGGGAAGCCATCTAACTTCTCCCCAATCATTTTTGAGGTTGCCCGAAGGGGCTGGAGGTTGCCCGAAGGGGCAAAGCCTGTCAGACTATTGCACACTGGGCCAATTGGTTCAACTTTGCAACAACACGAGCCTTAGGGCACAAAGATCCACCCGGGACACTTAACTATGAATTCTATCAGCCGCCGCCACTTTCATTCAATTGCCAGTTCGGTTGCCACAGGGGCCGTTGTGAGCTCTACTGTGCGGGCTGCGCCCTCCGACCGCCTAGCTGTTGGATTTATAGGCGTGGGAACGATGGGCCGCGGGCATTTGGGCAGTTTTCTGGGCATGAACGACATCGAGGTGGTGGCAGTTTGCGATGTGGTGAAGGAACGGACTGACAGTGCAGCTAACACCGTTGCCAACCACCCCAACTACAAACCAGCCGGCAAGCAGGCGCAAAAGTTTGATGATTACCGCAAGCTGCTCGACCTCAAGGGGCTCGACGCAGTGGTGATCGCCACTCCCGACCATTGGCACGCCTTGCAGGCGGTGCATGCAGCGCGGGCTGGAAAGCATATCTACTGCGAGAAACCACTCACCCGGACCATCGGCGAAGGTCGCAAGGTGGTGGAGGAGGTGGCTAAAGCTGGTATCGTCTTCCAAACCGGGAGCCAGCAGCGTAGCGAGTTTGGCGGCCATTTCCGTAACGCGGTTGAGCGCGTCCGCAATGGTCTTATCGGCAAGTTGGAGGTCATTCGCATTGGAGTGGGGGTGCCCGCCATCGCATGCGCCCTTCCTGCGCAAGAAACGCCCGAAGGGACCGATTGGGAGCGCTGGGTGGGGCCTGCCGCCTTTCGGCCCTACCATTCGGACCTTTGCCCGAAGGGGGTGCACGGGCACTTCCCCGCTTGGCGTTCTTACCGTGAATATGCTGGCGGTGGTCTGGCTGACATGGGAGCCCACCATTTCGACATTGCGCAGTGGGCACTCGACATGGACAAATCTGGCCCGGTGAAAATTATCCCCCCCAAGGACCCCAAAGCAACCAGCGGGCTACGCTATGTGTATGCCAGCGGGCTGCAGATGATTCATGGGGGTGAGGCTGATTGTGTTTTCGTTGGAGACAAGGGTACCATTCGGGTGAGCCGGAGCAAGATTGAAGCCGATAAGCCTGAAATCTTGAAGGAAGAATTAGCCGTGGGAGGTTTTCGGGTTTACCCCTCCAATAATCATCGCCGCAACTGGGTGGAAAGCGTTCGGTTGAAAAAGGAATGCATTTGCCCGGCCGAGACCGGGCACCGCTCGGCCAGCATTTGCCATTTGGGCAATATAGGTTATCGCCTAAGCCGCGAATTAACCTGGGACCCGGCCCGTGAAACCTTCACGGGAGACGAAGAGGCTCAGACTTTGGTCAACCCACCGCTGCGGGCCCCCTTTAACTGGTGAATCCTGATGACTGAACCTTGGTATGCCGATGGCCTCTCCTTCGCCTGCACCCAGTGTGGCAATTGCTGCACGGGTGCCCCTGGCTATGTGTGGTTGCAGGAAGGCGATGCCGAGAAGATTGCAGCCCACATTGGAGTGACTGTGGAAGAAGTCACCCTGATGCATACGCGTAAAGGCCACCGTGGCCTAACCCTGCGGGAGAAAAACAACGGGGACTGCGTGTTTTTTGAACAAGGCAAAGGCTGTGTGATTTATCCTGTGCGTCCAGCGCAATGCCGCACTTGGCCTTTTTGGGAAAGCAACCTGAAGTCGCGCAAAAGTTGGGACAATCTGGCGGAGGGCTGCCCAGGCATTGATCAGGGTTCGGTGGTCAGTGTGGAAGAGATCGTTTCGCGCATGCGGGAGTTCAGGATTTGAGCCCTACTGATCAAGAAAGACAATTGACCACCGAGCTTCAGGCTTTGTACGCTTGGGCTGATGCCGAGGTGGGCGCGTGTTCGCCGCGCTGTGATGCCTCTGGCAAGTGCTGCCGGTTCAAAGAATATGGCCACCGACTATATTTATGTCAGATTGAGGCCCGCCACCTGCTGCAAGCGGCGCCTCTTTGGACTATGCCCGCTGATGAGGGCGGCTGCCCTTTCCAAATAGACGGGCTGTGTAGCCAGCGTGAAACCCGGCCGCTGGGCTGCCGGGTTTATTTCTGCGACCCTTCGTTTTCGGGCGCCATGGAGGCCATCATGGAAGAAGGCATCCGAAGACTGAAGGAAATCACAGACAGGCATGCGTTAGGCTGGGATTATGCCAGTCTGCACACTTTCTTGAACGACCCTGCCCGGGCAGCAATCACGGCACCACCATCATTCAACGAGAACTTGCCATGCGACACGCTTCCCCGCTCGCTGCCCTTGGTTTCCTGATCGGGCTTCTGCCACTGGCGCATGGGGCCGATTGGCCAGGCTGGCTTGGGCCCACGCGCGATAGTGTTTCCACTGAGACCGTGCGACCGTGGGAAGGCGCACCGCCCATTCTCTGGCGTATTCCCACTGGTGAGGGCCATTCCTCTCCCGTGGTTTCTGGCAACAAGGTGTTGGTGTTCTCCAAAGTTAAAGACGAAGAAGCCGAGGAACTGAGCTGCTTTTCTGCCGAATTCGGCAGGATGCCCGGCACCAGCAAAAGCTTATGGACGAGTCCCGACCCTAGACCCCCCTTCAGTAACCAGTTTGGCAACGGCCCCCGTGCCACCCCAATGGTTGCCGATGGCAAGGTCTATACCCATGGTGCCTCAGGAATGGTGGTGGCGCGCGAGTTGGCTACGGGAAAAATCATCTGGCGGGTGGACAGCCTGAAGGAGCTCAACGGGAAAAACCTGTTCTTTGGTGCTTCTTCGTCTCCGCTGCTTGCTGGAGGCAAACTGGTCTTGGTGGTAGGCGGACAAAATGCCGGGATTGTGGCACTTGACCCCGCCTCTGGTAAAACCCTGTGGAAGGCAACCGATGACCGTTCCAGCTATAGTTCTCCAGTTCATTGGAAGTCGCCCGAAGGTGACCGCGTGCTCGCCCTCACGGGTAAAGGCTTGGCCTGCCTGGACCTTGCAGATGGAAAACAACTGTGGCATTACGGGCTGGTGGACCAATTGAACGAAAGTTCGACAACGCCTGTGGTGCTTGGAGAAAAGGTATTTGTTTCGAGCGTCACCGCAGGCGGTGCCATGGTGGATTTGACCCAACAAGGCAAGCAACTGTGGAAAAGCTCGGTGCTCAATTGTTATTTTTCCACCCCCTGCCCGACGGCTAATGGTAAAGCCTTGTTGATGGTGACGGGTCGGCTATTGCCGCCTGTTTCTTGCACGCTACGGTGCGTTGAACCTGAAACAGGCAAGGTGCTTTGGAGCCGGCAAAAAACAGGCCAGTACCACGCTGCCCTGCTTCGCCTTGCTGATGGACGCATGCTGCTGCATGAGGACAAAGGGGAGCTTGCGCTGATTGAGCCCAACACAACCGGCTTCAAGGAATTATGTCGAGCGAAAGTTGGCGGGGCCACTTGGTCGCACCCGGCGCTGGCTAACGGACGATTGTATTTGAGGGATGAGAAAGAGTTGATTTGTTTGCGCGCGAATTGAGAATAGGTTTTGTTTCCGTAACCTTAAGGCTTGATTACCCACTCCCCAGCGACCACTAGGCCACGCACTTGTAATTGGCGGTCCAAGAGGACCAAATCTGCGGCTTTGCCGACTTGAAGACTGCCGAAGCGGTCAGCAAGGCCAGCAATGCGGGCTGGGGTCAGGGTGAGCATGCGAATAATTTCATGCAATGGGGCCCGGCTGGCTCTTTTCATGGCACGCATGCCCACATCCAGGCCTTGCACCGCTGAAGCCAGTCCCTTGCCATCGAGGGTCAGGCCGACGCCGTCAGCCTTGCGAATGGCCTCCCCCATGCCGTCTTTACCAAACCAATATTCGCCATCTGGCATATCCATGGCGCGCATTGAATCGGTAACGAGCGCCAAACGGTCTGGGCCTTTTACCTTGTAGGCCAAGTACAGCAATTCGTCGGCCAGGTGTCGGTCGTCAGCAATCACCTCGGTGGTTAATTCATCGATGGCCAAAGTTGCCTCGAGGAGGCCACCACGCATGGGGTAAGTTTGGCTTTGGCGAAGGCGGGCCCGATCGGACATGGCGCAAAAGAGGTGGTCAACGTGGCGGGCACCGAGCGCTACCGCATCTGCCACTTGGCTGAAAGTGGCATGCGAGTGCCCCAGGCACCCAACAATACCGCGTTTTTTGCATTCGACCAGAAAGTCTGCTGTTCCGGGCAGTTCGGGTGCAACTGTCGCTGTGCGCACGCATCGGTGATCCAAAAATCGCCCGGGCTTCAAATGGGCAGGATCACCCAAACCTTCCCCCGGATGACACCCCTTGGCAGCCGGGGCAAAATAGGGACCGTAAAAATGTGCACCTGCTATGCGGGCCCCACCGGTAGGAGCATCCAAAAGACTGTCGCAGATTTCGAGGAACCGGTCGATTTGGTCTGATGGCGCAACGGTGCTGGTAGCAAGCAGACGGGTTGTGCCATGGCGGGCATGGGCCCGGCAGACAGTTTGGAATGCCTGGGCGGTTCCGTCCATGAAATCGGCCCCATCGCCGCCATGGACATGGATATCGAGAAAACCCGGGGCAATGAAACCATCCCAGAGGATGATTTCACCCTGCCCCGGACCGTTGATAAGGTTGGTGCCAATTGAGCTTAACAAATCACCCGACCAGCCCACCCGACCCTTTTCAGTCCTGTCGGGGAAAACCAAATCACCTTCAAGAGTGGGCATATCAGAATCCGGAAATTAGTGGCGAAACAAGAATTCTTTGGTGTTCATCAGGGCCCAGTGAATGTCTTCCCAAGCCTTGCGCGGGTCTTTTGCTTTGGCGAGGTGGGCCAGGGCAATTTTCTCATCCTCGGGTGTGGGCTGACGCGAGAGCGTTGAGAGATAAAGATCGGCCAGGATTTCCTTGTCGGATTTTTTGGCGGTAACAAGGCGACCCAAGCGGTTGGCGGGGGACTTCAACTTATCGTTGATTGTGGGACCATTGATGAGTTGCAGGGCTTGGGCCAGGTTACTGTCGCTTTCACGCTCGCACTCGCAAGCAAGTTCGCGGGCCGGCTGGCCAAAGGTTTTGAGGAACTGGTTATTGACCTCGCCGTCTGGCAATTGGGCGGCCCGGGTGCCCATGGGCAGGCCGGGGTATTTCTCGGCCACCTCGGTTGACTGGCAGATAGCATCGAGCATTTGCTCCGCGGTGAGGAGTTTGGAGACGGCATGGCTGAAATAGCGAGTGTCGTCTTTGTTTCCATCCACCGGATTGGCGGAGAGTTGGTAGGTGCGGCTGAGGCAGATGGTTCGCACCAGATGCTTGAGACTGAAGCCACTTTTGACAAAATCCTGCGCCAGAGCATCGAGCAGTGGATCGTTGGCGGAGGGGTTTGACTCCCGGAAGTCATCGACCGGCTCGACCACACCACGGCCCATGACATGGAACCAGATTCGGTTAACCATTGACCGGGCGAAGAATAGGTTATCGGGCGAGGTCATCCAGGTGGCCAGCACCTCACGGCGGTCTTGGCCGGGCTCGACCTTGGCATCTCCAGCGCCCATGTAACGGGGGATCATCACTTTTCCGGTGCGGGGCTGGGTGACCTCGCCACCACGATCGGCAAAAACAATCTCGCCTGCTGGGGCATTAGCACCAACGGCAGGCTGATTGGGATCGGCCTTGGTTTTGACACGGGCGAAGAATGCCGCGAAGCCGTAATAGTCGTCTTGTGTCCAGCGTTCGAACGGGTGGTTGTGGCATTTTGCGCACTGCATACGCACGCCGAAAAAGAGCTGGGCAGTGGTTTCTGCCAGACTTTGCGGGTCGCGGGCAATGCGGTAGTAGCTGGCGGCCGGGTTGTTCGCCGCGGGACCTGAAGCTGTGAGGATGTCACGCACTATTTGATCAATGCCCACATTGGCGGAAATACGCTCGCGAAGCCACTGCTGGAAGGAGTGAACGCCCTTGGTTTGCAGGGTTTTGCGGCTAGACCTGAGAACATCGGAAAATTTGAGTGTCCAGAAATCAGCGTATTCGGGTCGCTCGAGTAGCGCATCGACCAACTTGGTCCGCTTGTCGGGAGCCTGTTCTGCCTGAAACGCCTTCACTTCTTCTGGAGTGGGAAGAACGCCGCACAGGTCGAGATAAACCCGGCGGGCAAAATCGGTGTCTGAGCAGAGGCTTGAGGGAGGAATATCCATCAGGCGCAATTTGCTGGAGACATGGGTATCGATGTAGTTGTTTTCGTGGAACGAAGGGAAGACAAACTGGGGTTTGGGCTCGAGGTAGGTGAGGCGCACCGAGATCATTTCTTCTAGGTAGCGGACTAGAATGGCCACTTCGCCTGCTTGGCGGAATTCGACAACGCCTTGAGGATTGACCTCAGCAATGCCGGCATCGGAAGAACTAAAAACCGACAGACGGGTCACATCGCGTTTGGAACCATCGGTGAATTCGGCCTGTACGGAAAGTTGCTGCCACTTAGCAGGGCTTCGCATGGTGCGAGAACCTGGCAAAACCTCAATTTTTTTAACTGCAGGAAGATTGGCGAGGTCGTCAGCCATTCCCTCGGCCAACCACTGTTCGACAGCCCGAGTGGTGACACCGTTGCTGGGGAAGCGCTGGCCGCCCTCATGGGGCACACGGGCCAAGCCTTTGAGGAGTACCAGGCTCATGTTGGGATCATGGGAGACAGATCTGCGGCCAAGAACATCGTGGGTGAGTTGCTGGTGATCAAGTACAGGATCAAACCCGCGTAAGCTTAGTTTGAAGCCGTTCTTACCGGATGGAGTGCCGTGGCAGGCCCCCATGTTGCACCCGCCCACATTTAAGGCGGCGATCACTTCGTGGCGGAAACTGACTGGGTTGGGTTTATCCAGTCCAGTCACTTCCAAGGGAACCTCGGTGGTTTTGCCACCGGCTTTAACAATGAGCTTACCTTTGCCCATGGTTTTTGGGGTTAGAAAGCCTCCCTCTTCGATGGAGACCAACTGCGGAGGCTGACACTCGAAAGTGGCCAAACCGGTCACATCGCGTAAAGGATTGATTTTGTCGGCGTAGTTGGCATTCACGACCAACTGGCGAAAACCACGGGTGCCCTTAAGTTCTAGAGTGGCAGGCATGACCGTGAGACTGGTGGGACTACCCAGCAGTTGCGCTTTTTTTGCCTCGTCCGTTGGCCAACCTGCCCGGCTTTGAAAAGCCATGGCGGTCACCAAACCAACAACAACACAAGCCAAGTGCAAAATCTTCTTCATGGGCGTCCCTCTTTCCCAACAGGATTGGGAATGAACTAGGAGCCGGCTCCAACGGACAGGGGATGTCTGATGGGAACCAACAAGCAGGTTGCTATAAGTCTTTCGGATTTAGGGCCGGAGGTCAAGTAAAAAGGCTTGCCATTTTGCCAGAAAAAGCAATCAAGACATAACGGCAAGCCGCAAAACCTAACCTTTAGCGATCATTTGGTGGGCCAAAAGCAGGTGGCCGACCTGAATTTTGAAATCAGTGGGAACCGCTGATTCGTGGTACCCAGCTACTAATTTGGCCGGTGGGTGGATGCCCTTGCCTGCAAGAGCAAAGGGCACGGGGCCATGGGTGTGGGCCTTGGTGCGGACGAGGGTGCGGTGATCGGGTTCGATTAGAATCCGGTATTCGCCCATCTCTTCGAGGGCTTTGAGCAGGGGGCCTACGATGTGTTCATCTATTTGCTCGATCGCCTGCACTTTGGCATCAGCCCTGCCTTCGTGGGAAGCCTCATCGGGGGCTTCCACATGGACGCAGACCAAATCGTGATCCATCAAGCAGGCGATGGCCTGGCGGCCCTTCGCGGCGTAGTCGGTGTCGAGATAACCGGTGGCACCTGGCACATCAATGCGTTTCCAGCCAATTAATTGCCCTACACCGCGTACGAGATCTACCGCACTGATAATCGCGCCGCTTAGGCCGTGCAAGGTGGCGAAAGAATCGAGGTTAGGCACACTGCCCTGGCCCCAAAGCCAGCACTGGGTGGCCGGGCGTTTACCGTTTGCCAGGCGGGCCAAATTCGCCGGGTGGCTGGCAAACAGTTTTTTGCTTTTTTCCATCAGGTCCACCAGCCATTGTGCCCCCACCCCCTTGGGCAGGTGCGGGGTGGTGGGCTGATCGGGCACATCGTGCGGTGCTTGGGTTTTGGTGGTGGCATCGAGGGCGGCGGGTTTGCCTGCAAGGGTGCCACCTCTAACGATCAACAAATTGCGGTAGCTGACCCCGGGATGGAATTCGAGTGTCACCTCCACGGGGCCGGAATCGCCCTGAACCACCCTTTTGCCACCAAAAGCTTCTTGAAGGGTGGCGATGAGGGCTGCCCCCTCGTCATTGCCGATGTGGCCTGCGGTGAAGTCAACCATCACATCGGCCGGGGCATGGACCAAATTACAGCGCACGGCGAAATCGGCCGGGCCTAGGTTGATCCCCATGGCG